>JBDLIR010000259.1:0-3834 GCA_039714815.1 Actinomycetota bacterium
GAGGTGGGGAACCCCGGGGGCATCGGTCTCAAACGACAGGCTCATGTCCTCGAACTCCGTGATCTGTGCGGTGCCCGTTTCGGGATACGGCGTGAGAGAATCGAGGCGTTCATCGACCGACGTCACCCGCCTCCATTCTGAAGGGCCGTCTTCGACGAGCCAGACGTCGAGGTTGTCAACGTCGTCGTACCACTCGAGCGCCGCATCGACGAAGTCGACTTCACCCGCCCATACGACAGGCTCGAACGTCGCGACGTCGACCCTGTCGGCATCAGGCAAGGCGAAGATCGTCCACGGTGCAGGCTCAGCGAGCACCTCGAGGCCGTAGTCCTTCGCCGCCGTGGTCGCTTCCTCGGTGAACGACACGTAGTAGGAGACGTCATAGACGGCAAGGTGTTTCACCGCTCGATCGAAGCTCATCCCGCGGTAGTCGAGACCCCGCACAGGGTTCGACGGGCGCTGGCTCACCTCGGAGGCGTTGAGGAAGTGGAACGGCGTCGTAAGTGAACTCTCGAAGAACAGGCCCTCCATCGATGGGTGTCCCTCGGACCAGAACGGGAACAGCATGAGAGCCATCGGTGTGCCGTACTTGTTCATGTCGGAGTTCGCCTCCCACATGATGCGGCCATCGGGCAACTCGTCGACGGTCTTCATCAGGTTCTCGTACTCGTTCCATACCTGCTTGCCCTCGTACCCCTCGAAGTTCCACTTGACCCAACTGGGCAGGTCATGCATCGAGAACGCAGCGCCGGCCACCATCACGGTGATCGCAACGGCACCGGCAATCACCGTTACTTTGGACACATCCGCAAAGCGACGTGCGAGCGCGGCGCTGGCGAGGCCGACCGCGATACCGGCGAATATGTACATGCCGAAGAACCAGTACGGGAGAAGCCGTGCGTTATAGAGAACGGTGAAATCGAGATAAGCGATCAAGAAGTACCCGCCAAGGGGGAAGAGCGTCAGCCAGATGGCGATGCCGACGTTGTCCTTGCGCAGCAGGGTCCACGCCATGCCGACGATGCCGAGAGCGAGGACGGGGACGAACTCGCCCGGGATCGGAGAACCGGGGTTCTGATAGCTGCCGAGGATGGTCCTCACCGGCGCCCATCCCATGTCCGACGTCATCCCCTGGAGGACGTTGACACCGAGAGCGATCGACCAGAACGCCGAGATCCCGAAACCGACGGCGTAGGTCCAAACGATGGCGCCGGATCGCTTCAATGACCTGCGGAATCCGTCCTTTCCCCGGAACATGTGACGAACCGGGGCCATGGCGAGCGGAAGTGTCGCGACTACGACCATGATCGTTGTGATGATGTGCGACATCGCTGTCAGGCCAAGCACGATGCCTGCCCACGGATCGAACGCTTTGTCATTGCGGTAATTGCGCACGACGAGTCCGACATACAGGATCGAAAGAGCAAACGACCAGGAGAAGGAGAACTCCCCGGCCAGCGTCGACTTGATGTTCGCTCCGAAGATCGAGTACGACTCCATGAAGACGAACAACGATCCAGCGACCCCGGCGACCCCGGCCACGAACTTCGGGAAGCCGAGATGCTTGACGAAGAAGTACGAGACCGTCGGCAGCGCCACGAGTCCGACGATCGTCACCAGCTTGAACGCGACGCCGTAGGGCAGCACGAGGTCGAGGAGGACGGTGGTGATCGCAGGGAGCGGGAAGTAGAAGTACATGACGGGGAACCCTGCATACCAGTCCATGCTCCATCCCAGCAGATTGCCTGAGGGAAGGAGGCTCTCCATCAACACTTTGGGCAGCAACACGTGAGCACCCATGTCACCGCCGGTTGGTGTGTTCGCAAGGAACAGGTACGGGATGCGCCACAACGGCTGTCCCTCGCGCAGAATCGGGCCGAGGAATCCGGCCATGGTCAGGAATATCAGAAGCGTCGGTGCAGCTATCGCCCCGACGACGAACCACTTCGACACGCCGGTGCGCACAGGTCTGGGTTCATCGAACCCTTCGGGCAGTTCGGCGGCTTCATCGGTTTCTGGGGGTGCGATCGCGGTCACACGGGGAGATTACCTATGCACAGAAGTTGGTAGCCAATAGTTCACACACGGAGACATCCGCCGTAGATCGTAAATCGTAAATCGTAAATCGTAAGCCCCCTCCGACTTCGTCGAGGGAGGGAAGCAGCTTTCCTCCTCTCCCTCAGCTTGCTGGGGGAGATGTCGAGGAACGAGACAGAGGGGGCCTTTAGGAAGCTGTCAGCCATCAGCCATCAGCCATCAGCCGTCAGCCGTCAGCTGTCAGAGGAAGAGCCGTTCTTCGACCGTGAACCGTGAACTCCTTCCGCCTCTCTGGCGATTTACGATTTACGATTTACGACCTACCTTCTTCTTCCTCCGGTAGATCCTCGTACTTGCCGAGGTACTTCGACCTCTGCCGCCCATCTTCGGTCCAGTACGCGTAGATGTACGGTCCGTGGGGGCACGCCGTGCACGACTGCTTCCCACACTTGACCATCTGTTTGCGCACCTTGACGCCGGCGCCGAGCTCAGGGAACTCGTGTCCTTTACCTTCGAGCCGGGCCCTGGTGAGCATGAAGAGCCGCCGCAGCTCAGGTTCTTCCATCTCCCTGATGGCCTCGAGCACTTCACGATCGATCGGCATCAGCTGGCCATGCCGCGCTGCAAAGGAGACGAGCCGTGTGCCCTTCTGTCGACGACGTCCCAGCCGATCGGGGCCGTGAACCTGCCGGCGTGGGGGGAACAGAGCAACATCCCCTGATAGATGGGCTCATCGCCGGTTGCGTCATCGAGGTAGGCCTCGGCGGCCGCGTGGTTGTACGACAACAGTGCGGTAGCCCGGCTGGAACAACGGATGCAAGGAATGCTCATGAGGAACCAACGGTACGGGTGATCGCGACACGAGCCAAGGATTTCATAGAGACGCTCCGAGACCCGCGGTGCGCAACGCACCGACGAGCCTGCGTGACGAGGGAACGCCGGTGATCGCATCGACGACCGCGCTCTCGGAATCGAGAACGACGGTGAGCGGCACTGCGAGCACACGCCATGCCTCGAACCTCTGGGGCTCCAGTTCATGCGTGACCTCGCGGAACGCGACGCCTTTCGAACGGAGGATGCTGATCGTCTCCTTGCACGTCGTGCACTCGAGCGATGTGAATAGCACAACACCGGGCCGATCACCCTCCGTCTGGACAACGAGCGCCGGATGCGGAGGCTTGTGAAGCCTATTGATCACGAAAGCAACGAGACCGGCCGCCGCAAGCACCCCGACGACGAGAAGCAACCGGGCGGCAACATCGGTCATCCGGCGGTTATTCCTGCGGCAAGGGCGACGCCTCTGTCCCCGACGATCTCCCAGGCTGCCGAGATGGGAACGTCCGACGTCAGGCGGTACCCGAACACGCCGATTCCGTTCGGGACCGGGATTGGAACGACCGTGCCAGGAGCGATCTGCACTGTCTCCTGGGTAACGAACTCGTCTTCGGAGAGAGCGACAACACCCACCGTTGCCGCGTCGACACCGCTGTTCATCATCCACAGCGTCGTTTCCGAGCCCGGAAGCGTTTCGAGCGGCACGATCCACGACGTTGCCAGCTCCGGGATCCCTGTCGTTCCCGCCAGACCCCTGACGAACTCTTCCTCCGTCGCCACGGTCGTGTCTGACTCTCCGAGGGTCGTCGTTGGGGCCGCATCCTCGAGGCTGCCCTCGCCATCTTCGTATTGCGCATCCGGAACGGATGCCACAACGGTGGCGACGATCGGTGCCGTGGCCTTGACACGCACACCGTAGGGCGCGGCGGCAAGATCCTCGAGCGGGATGAGGGCCGGTGCTGT
>JBDLIR010000260.1:0-3808 GCA_039714815.1 Actinomycetota bacterium
CAAAGAACAGAGAACAGAGAACAGAGAACAGAGAACAGAGAACAGAGAACAGAGAGCAGAGATCAGAGAGCAGAGATCAGAGAGCAGAGATCAGAGGCAAGAGAAGAGGGCAGGGGACTGCCCTCTTCTCTTGCGTTCTGCTTGTGGGCGGTTGTCAGGCTCCTACGGGGTGATAGGGCAGATACTCGGGCGCCCACATCTCGAAATCGATGGCCTCCTCGAGGTCGTCGAGATCTTCCGCTACGCCCTCTTCGATCGCCTGTCGAGCAACCGCAATTGCCACGGCGCGGGACACGGCGCGGACTTCTGAGATGCTCGGGTACAACTGCCCCTGCTCAACGAGATCGGCACCGGTCTCATCGGCGAGAGCGTTCGCAGCCGCGAGGAACATGCCGTCGGTTATCTCACGCGCCTTGACCGTGATGACGCCCAAGCCCATCCCGGGGAACACGAAGACGTTGTTCGCCTGGCCGATGCGATGTGTCACGCCGTTGTATTCGACGGGCGCGAAGGGTGAACCCGTTGCGACGATCGCCCGGCCATCCGTCCAACGGATCGCAAGCGTGGGTGTCACCTCCGTGTGGCTCGTGGGATTCGACAGAGGCATGACGATCGGTCGTTCGCAATCCTCAGCCATCGCTGTGATGACATCCTGCGTGAACAGGCCGGGAGTGCCGCTCACACCGATGAGCACTGTTGGCTTGACGTTCGACACGACGTCCAGCAACGTATAGGGGCCCTCCCCGTGCTCCCAATCCGAGACCGCCTCGATCGGTGTCGCCAGGTCTGCCTTGATGTGGGTGAGCGTCTTGCGGTCCGATGTCACGAGGCCACGGCTGTCGAGTACGTATATCTGTGCCTTGGCCTTGTCGATGTCGGTGCCCTCGGCTTCCATGGCCAGGGCGACCTGCTCCCGGATGCCATGTCCGGCAGAGCCAGCACCAGCTATGACGACGGTGTGATCCGAAACTGCGCCACCTATGGAACGCGTTGCAGCGATCAACCCGCCAACGACCATCGCAGCCGTTCCCTGGATGTCATCGTTGAACGATGACACCTGTTTGCGGTGTCGTGCGAGGTTGTCGAAGCTCGTCCTGTTGGCGAAGTCTTCCCATTGCAGGAGCGCGCCGGGGAACACCGTCTGGACGGCCTCGACGAACTCGTCGATCAGATCGTCGTACTCCTTGCCCCGCAGCCTCGGTTGCCGGTAGCCGACGTAGAGCGGGTCATCCAGGAGTTCGCTGTTGTTCGTTCCGACATCGATCGAGATGGGGATGCACCGCGCCGGGTGGATTCCCGCGGCCGCCGTGTAGAGGGCGAGTTTCCCGATCGGAATACCCAATCCGCCAGCACCCTGGTCTCCGATGCCGAGGATGCGCTCGTTGTCGGTCACGACGATCACCGGTGGCTGTTCGACGGGTCGCACAAGGAGCAGGTCGGCTATCCGGCCGCGATCCCGCGGCGTGATGTACAGCCCGTTGGCGGTTCGGTAGATGCGGCTCCAGTGCGAACACGTCTTGGCAACGACCGGCGTGTAGATGATCGGGACGACCTCCTCGAGGTTCTCGAGGATGAACCTGTAGAAGAGTGTCTCGTTGCGATCCATGAGCGCATTGAGGTACACGTTCTTCTCGATGTCCGATGACTTCGAGTCATACTGAACCCTGACCCTGACGAGTTGCTCTTCGATCGTGGCGACATGGTCGGGAAGCATCCCGCAGAGGCCGAACTGCGACCGCTCGTCGTGTGAGAAGGCGTCACCCTTGTTCAGGAACTCATCGTTCAGAAGGGCGTCACCGTGCTTGGAAACCGGGAGATAGCACTCTCCTGTCTCGGGATGACGGAGGGGTCTGAAGCTCATGCGCGGCTCCTCATTCTGATGCGCGACCGTGACGCGCATTCGTCCTCAAAGCCTATCGCCGCGGTGGTCCTCAGCAAATCCTGAGCGCGCTACTGCAACAATCGCTGTCCCATTCTCTGGGCTGCTACCACCGTATTCGGGCGTTCGCCCTGGGTTCCCACCACCACCGGTTCCCTGTCGCTTCCGCTTGTTGATCCAACACGTGTTGAATGACAGCATGGAATCAGTCGCTCGCTTCATCGTCGAACGCTCGAAGCTCGTCCTCGCGCTCACAGCCGTCATCTCGCTGATCGCGGTCCTGATGCTCTTCCGAATGAGCTTCAACGCAGACGTGTCGTCCTTCCTCCTCGAGGGAAACGCAACCGGTGAGGAGTTCGCCGCCCTCCAGGAGAAGTACGAGACGACAGATCCGATCAACGTGGTCGCATCCCTGCCCGAGGGCGAGGCCTTTGACACGTCGGCGAACGTGGCCCTCGTCGCCGAGCTGCGCGACAGCATCCTCTCGATCGATGGCGTCGAAGCCGTCGCAACCGTTGTACCGGAGAGGAACCCCGTTACCGGCCAGCCCTTGACCGTGGCCGACATTGCTTCGGCACCGGACGCCGTCGTGATCGGTGCACTCGAGCAGAATCCGGTGTCTGGTCTCCTCGTATCCGAGGACGGACAACACACGTTGCTCATCGTGACCCCCGGCGAAGATCCGACGGCAACAGCGAGAAGCGTCGTCGACGTGACCCAGGAAGGTCTCGAGCTCACGTTCTCGGGGAATCCCGTCGTCTGGGCGTCGGTGCTGGACCTTCTGACGTGGTTCCTGCTGATCATCCCACCGGTCGTCGTCGCCCTCCTGATCCTCGTCTTCTTCCTGACCATCGGGGACCGAAAGCTCAGCGCCATCGCCATCGTCCCTGCCGCCCTCGGGTCGCTCTGGGCATTCGGCACGATCTTCGGACTCGGCATCCGGATCGACATCGTCACCGTGATCGTGCCGATCTTCGTGATCGTCATGGGATCGGCAGACGGGCTCCATTTCGTCACGCACTTCCAGGAACAGGCGGTCACGACCGATGACCCCGTGGTGCGGGTCCGGACTGCGCTCTCAGAAGTCGGTGTTCCGATGATCCTGACGACGATCTCGACCGCCGCTGGATTCCTCGCCCTTCTTGCGACCGATGTCCAACCCATCCGCCAGCTCGGCTTGTTCACTGCCATCGGCATCACCTACGCCGGCATCGTCTCCTTCTTCTCACTCCCTGCGCTGATGAGCCATCTCACGATCGAGCCGAAGCACGAATCCGCCGTGCTCGGCCGGCGTGTGACCCGAGCGCTCAAGGCGTCGGTGCGAACCAGGGTCCCGGCAATCGTCATCGTCGGGTTGATCGTCGTCTTCAGCGTGTGGTCGATCCCCCGGCTCGCGGTGAATCCGGACCAGTTGTTCTTCTTCAAGGACGACGACCCGGTTCGCCTCGCGTTCGAGAAGACCGAGGAGCTCTTCGGAGGGGCAACGCCACTGATCGGAGAGTTCGCCTTCGACCCGAACAGCCCGCTGCAATCGATGGATGACGCCCGCAGAGCAACCACGGATCTCGAGGCGCTTCCCGGTGTCCGCACCGTGTTCTCGGTTGCAAGCATCGCCGAACCGGCCGGTCTCGAACAGATCGATTCCGTGATCTCTGGCAAGGCTGAACTCCCGATGGGCAAGATGGTTTCTGATGATGGGATGCGATTCATCCTGTTGCCCTCCGACTTCTCGACCGAGGATCTCGAGGAATGGCTCGCCTATGCCGACACGTCTGACACGGTCACGGCGCTCACCGGCATGCCGGTCGTCTGGGACGAGATCGCGCGACTGGTGCTCAACGCCCAGGCGACATCACTCGCTGTCGCCTACATCCTCGTGGCGTTGATGCTGCTCGTCGCGTATCGGAAGATACGCGAGACGATCGTCTC
>JBDLIR010000261.1:0-3805 GCA_039714815.1 Actinomycetota bacterium
TGCGGTAATAATATAATGAACTCTTCACCACCCCAGCGGCACAGATTATCTGTTTCACGCATTCGGCTTGATAAAGTATCACAAAGTTTAACCAGCACTTTATCTCCCGCATCATGACCGAAGCGGTCATTAACCGATTTAAAATGGTCCAGATCGATAATGAGGACGGAGGAGTATCCGCTCGTTTTTATCGTGTCAAAGAGTTCTTTGAGCTTCCTCTCAAAGTGGCGCCGGTTGTTGAGTTGGGACAGGTGATCCAGCCCTCAACGAGATCGGAGGGCCCGCGGCCGAGGCCATGTTCCTCTCGATCGAGGACGCACGGCAGGAACGGTCTCACTTCGATGCATATCCGGGGGCGGGTTCCGTGCTCCAGGATCTCTATCGAACATCCGTAGGGCACGCGATGGGAACGGCCCGCCCACTCGGGCAGTTCGCACTTGCATGCTTCCTCATCGCCGGTGGCCACGAGGAACGTGACGCGGTTCAGCGCCGCCTCGACCCACACGTGGCACTGGCGATCGACGACGCGATGGCGTTCATGGAACCGGTATCCCATATCGACGACCCCTGGGCCGTCGGCACGATCGCATTGCAGTTGCTCGCAGTTGCCAAGATGCACGGCCTGGTACAAGAAGGCGCAGCATCGACGACGACCAGAGCACTCAAAAGCGAGATGGAGGCAGACTCGGCGACCATATCTCAAACGGTCGACGCGGTCCGGATGGTGTCACCATCGCTCGCCAACAAGGACTCGTACGAGCAGACCAGAACTGCAGCACAGAGCGTGTCCGCAACGGAGGGCAAGAAAGGCGAAGCCGACACGGCCGGGGACCCCGCGACCGATCAACTGATGAAGGTCTCTACGGCTCCAACGGTGTATCTGCCAACAGGCAAGGGCGGCAAGTTGCTCGTGACGGACATCCCGTACAGCTTCTCCACGTTCGCTGCCCAGGGCCGCGACATGCTGATCAAGGCATCGGCTGACTGGGGTATCGCTCAACACCGGGTGTCTGGCGAGCTCTACCCGCTCTTCCTGGCCAACCAGCGCAGAGGGCTCCGCAGCGGCTTCGATGCAGGCGATCTCTCCCCGTACACGCCGCTGCTGTTGGGCGCAGGCATCTATGACAGGATGTTCGAACGCAGGGACCTGCCGTCACGCCGATCGTACGCCCTCAGCCTGCTCGTCGATGGATCGGCTTCGATGCTCCAGCCACGCACAGCGGGAACGCGCAAATCCCCGTGGGCGATGGCTGCGGCCCTGATGGGAGCCTGGACGCTTGCGCGCCTCGCTGACGAGCTTCAGGTCGACTTCGAGATCGCCATCTTCAATCGATCCTTCGTAGCGTCGGCTGACGATACGGAACAGTCATACAGGGAGATGCGGACCAAGGCAACGTCCGGTCTCCGCCAGTCCCAGAAGGGGAACGCTGAGCGCCTCACGCGCACCGTGAACCACTACCTGGTCAAAGGGTTCAACGATCGATGGCGTGCAGCTGAAGATGTGCTCGCAGGGTTGTTCTACGCCGCCGGCGCCCCGCGAGACGCTGCAAGCCAGGCCAGGCGCACACCGGAGTTGTCCCCACCGGTGTCGATGTTCGACAAGGCAGCCAACGTCGACGAGTTCAACGTCGCTCACGCCGCACAGCGTCTCAACGCACAGAAGGCAACGCACAGGATCATGGTCGTGCTCGCTGATGGGATGACCAGAGGCTCCGTGGCGGCGCTCGCGGAGACCGTTCACAGCGTCGAACGCGGCGGGGCGACCGTGCTCGGCATCGGCATCGGCGACGACACGGTACGGACCGCCTACTCCCGGGCCCAGGTCGTGGAGCGACCTCTCGACCTTGCGTCTGCGATGGTCGACGGCGTTCGTTCGACCCTTTTGAAGACGATCACAGAATCCGGAACGGACGCCTGGTGGGTACACGCTGGCGACCAGTTCGTTGAAACATTCGCCAGCTAGGAGATACCGATGGCACCACAAGTTACGTTTTCCGATCCCGCCGGCGTTGGCCCGGACGTCGTTCTGCCAAAGGCCGAGGTCGACAAAGATCTGCCTGACGCCGAGCTCAGACGCGAGCATATCCCGACGCCCGACCCGTACTACGTCGATCTCGGCATGCAGTACAGGCTCGCCCGTCTCGAGGAGATCCGCAGGCTCCATTTCACCGATGCGCCGCTCCATCTGGCTCTGCGGGGCCACATGGGTACGGGCAAAGATCACGACCTCGAACAGTTTGCCGCAACACTCACAACCCCGTACTACCGCATCCCTCTGACCGGTGAAGTCAGGGATATCACGCTCATCGGTTCGATCAAACTGCATGGCGACGGAATGGGCGGCACGGAGAGCCGCTGGGAAGACGGCGACATCACGAGGGCTCTCCGGGGTCCAGCTATCGTGAACCTGTCCGAACTGAACGCTGCAGGCGCCGAAACGTTGTTCGCGCTGCACGGTCTCCTTGACCGCCACCAGGCGCTCGAACTGCCAACGGGCGAGATGGTGCGCCTGCGCGATGACGTGCGGATCTTCGGCACGTTGAACCCGACCGACCTTCGTGACTACGCGGGCACCCAGACGCTGAACAAGGCGTTCGCAGACCGGTGGATCATCTGGGAGAAGTCGTTCCCTGGAGAAGAGGACCTCGCGCTCATGCTCGAAAGGAGACACCCTGGCCTCGACAGCGGTGTGCTGGCCCTTCTCACGAAACTGGCGGTGGAGATCAACACGTCGTTCACGTCGGGCGATTCGAGGACGAGGGTCGAGACGCCGATGTCGCTGCGCACGGTGCTCGACCGGTATCCCGCAGGGTTGCGCATGTACGCCAAGGCGAACGACCCGATGCGTTCGGCGTGGGAAGAGTTCGTCATTCCCCATATCGACCCGTTCGACCGCGACCACTACGAAACCGTGTGGTCAGCCGTGGTCCGGCGCGGCCCCGAGGGAGATCCGTTCTCAAGCTAACGGCTGTGAGCTGTGAGCTGTAGGCTGTCCTCATGCCATCATTTGACATCGTTTCCAAGGTAGATATGCAAGAGGTCCGCAACGCTGTGGACCAGTCGTCACGAGAGATCGTGAATCGCTACGACTTCAAGGGCACGGATACATCCGTCAAGCTGAACGAGGACGGCATCACCGTTGAGAGCTCGTCTGAAGGCAGGCTCGACGCCGCCGTCGATGTACTCAAGGGAAAGCTCGTGCGCCGAAACGTGTCACTCAAGTCGATCTCAGGCGGCGAACCGCAACAGATCGGCGGTGGGCGATTCAAGACGACCTTCACGCTCAGCGAAGGCATCGCGCAAGACGCAGCCAAGGAACTCACGAAGAGCATCCGCGACATGAAGCTGAAGGTGACCGCCCAGATCCAGGGCGACCAGGTCCGCGTTCAGGGCAAGAAGCGCGATGATCTCCAGAACGTCATCGCTGCTGTCAAGTCCCTCGACTTCCGACTCCCCCTCCAGTACATCAACTTCCGCGACTGAGCTGCTGTTAAGCCTTCGTTCACAGTGTGTTCCTCAGCCATTCAGACTCGCCCGTCATGCTTCTGTCAGACATCGAGATTCGATGTTCGAAGATAGGAGACACGATGCGCAAGACATTATTCACCGGTCTGCTGATCGGACTGTTGACGATCGTCATGGCAATACCTGCTGTGGCGGACAACGGGAAGTCCGGCGATAGCAACGGACGCCCGGGTTCAAACCTCCAGGTCACCGTCGACAGCACAGGGCTCACGTACGATTCGATCGTGACGACTGCGTTGCCTGCACACGGCCCGTTCCAGAAGCTGGTCCCTGTTGACGG
>JBDLIR010000262.1:0-3799 GCA_039714815.1 Actinomycetota bacterium
TGCTCGAATGGGATGCGGTCGACCATGACTTCATGAAGCGGTGGGTCAACTGGAAGGACTCCCTCGCCGAGCGTTATCCGGGCAGACCGCAGACGTACCGCGAGTTCATTGCGGTGCTCAAGGACGAGTACGCCCGCTACACACCTGAGTGGGCGACCACCGAGTGCGGCCTCCAGCCCGGCCAGATCACCGAGGTCGCGCGTGACATCGCAGCCGCAGGCCATGCCTTCTCGTCCCACACGTGGCGGTCTGTCGGGTCAGGGAACTTGCACGGCTGGCAGGGCGCGCGGACGCTCCAGTTCCTCCATGTCCTCACAGGATCGGTCGGTACCAAAGGTGGGCTCTCGCCGTCGGGTTGGGTGAAGTTCAAGCCTCAGCATTGGAACGCGCCTCCCGCACATAGTCGCTGGAACGAACTCCTGTGGCCGAAGGAGTACCCGCTGGCGTACCACGAGATGTCGATACTGCTGCCCCACTTCCTCAAGGAGAACCGGGCGAAACTCGACGTCTACTTCACCAGGGTCTACAACCCGATCTGGACGAACCCCGACGGGTTCACCTGGCTCGAGATGCTCAAGGACGAGTCCAAGGTCGGCCTCCATGTCGCCCTGACCCCGACCTGGTCGGAGACGGCATGGTTCGCCGACTACGTGCTCCCGATGGGCGTGTCAGCGGAGCGCCACGACACGCACAGCTATGAGACGCACGCAACGAGTTGGCTCGGGTTCCGCCAGCCTGTGCTGCGTGTTGCTGCCGAACGTGACGGCAAGAACGTCGAGCGCAGCTACGAGACGAACCCTGGCGAGGTGTGGGAGGAGACCGAGTTCTGGATCGACCTGTCGTGGCGCATCGACCCCGATGGATCTCTCGGGATCCGCAAGTGGTTCGAGTCCCCGAACGACCCGTCGAAGCCGGTGTCTGTGGACGAGTACTACGGATGGATGTTCGAGAACTCGGTGCCGGGCCTGCCGGAGAAGGCGTCTGCGCTGAGCCTCACACCGCTCGAGTACATGCGCCGTTTCGGTGCGGTCGAGGTCGAACGTGACGTCTACGAGGTCAACGAACGGCCTGTTAGCGACCTCGAACCCGACGATGACGGCCTCGTCAGGCGTGACGGCGCTCCGGTGGGTCTCGCGATCGGTGACGACATCGTGCAGGGGTTCAAGTCCCCGAGCCGGAAGCTCGAGTGGTACTCGAAGACGATGGATGATTGGGGATGGCATGAGGAGGCGATCCCCGGGTATCAGCGGACACATGTGTACTGGCGTGACATGGATCTTGAAGGTCCCGAGCGGATCCTTCTTCCGATCTTCCGTCTCCCGACGCTCATCCATACCCGGTCAGGGAACGCCAAGTACCTCTACGAGATCAGCCACGGCCACCCCCTGTGGATCAACAGCGGTGATGCTGAGGCGCTCGGCTTCGCAACAGCCGACCTGGTGCGCATCGAGACCGAGTCTGGCCATTTCGTCATGCGTGCATGGCCCACCGAGGGGATCCGCCCCGGCGTTGTAGCTGCCTCGCACCACCTCGGCAGGTGGCGTCTCGACGACACGAGCGGCAACGAACGCTGGTCGTCCGCCCTTGTCAACGTGGAACAGGTCGAGGACGGCAAGTGGCGCCTGAGACAGTTGAAGGGCATAGAACCCTTCGAGAGCGACGATCCGGACTCCGGACGTATCTGGTGGCGTGACCCCGGTGTGAACCAGAACCTTGCGTTCCCAGTCCACCCCGATCCCATTTCAGGGATGCATGCCTGGCATCAGAAGGTCAAGCTCGCCCCTGCCCAACCAGGCGACCGCTACGGTGATGTCGTTGTGGACACGACGAGGTCCCACGAGATCTACAAAGAGTGGCTGTCGATGACCAAGCCTGCCCCCGGCCCGGGCAATCTCCGTCGCCCCCTCTGGCTCGACCGCCCCGTCAAACCAACCCCCGACGCCTACCGCATGACGGATTGAGTCTGAGCGTGATGGTTCCGGTCGTGATGGTTCCGGGGGGCCTGTTCGAGGACACGGACGCAACCCGTTTCTGGGTAGAGCCTGGCGTGACAGGCGCGTTGGAAGACGCCGGATTCGACGTGCTGACGGTGGATCGACCGCATCGACCCGCTTCGTGGGTCGAGGATGCCTCCGCAGTCGCCGATCAGATCCGCGCGCACGGCAACGAACCTGTGGCCGTGGTGACAGGCTCCAACGGGTGCTCGACGGCAGTTCGCCTCGCACTCGGCCACCAGGGTCTCGTCAACCGGTTGGTGCTGTGTTGGCCGGCTACGGCGAGCGACGGACAGGTCGATGATCGATACCGGAAGCTGATCGAAGCAGAGGCGGGGCCGGGGGTCGCCGATGCTCTGCTTGCGGGCGGCACGCTGCGAGGAGTGTCCGACGATGAACTCCGGGGATTGAACCTGCCGGCACGGTCTCCACCCCCAAGCTGGCGGCGCTCACCGGCCTCGCCGATGAGCATGGTTGGCGGGTGGTGATGGTCGGTGATCCCTGTCAGTTCACTGCGGTGGGTCGTGGTGGCATGTTCGCCCACCTCGTCGACATCTACGGCGGCATCGAACTCGACCAGGTCCACCGTTTCACCCACCCCTGGGAACGAGACGCCTCCCTCCGACTCCGCAACGGAGACGCCACTGTCCTGGCCGAGTACGACCGACGGGCACGTCTCCATGACGGCACCGCCGGTGAGATGGAGACCGGGATCATCGAGGCCTGGGACCAGGCCCGCTGCAGCGGGGAGTCGGTGGCGATGATGGCCAACACCACCGACACCGTCAACCGTCTCAACCACCACGCCCAGGCCCACCGTATCGCCTCCGGTGAGCTCGACCCGAACGGACCGGCCCTCGAGCTCGACGAGCAGCAGCTCTTTGTCGGCGACGAGGTCGTCACCCGACGCAACGACAGGAGGTTGCGAACGGACCGGGGAGTGATGGTCAAGAACCGGGACCACTGGACCATCGAGACGATCCACCCCGACCACAGTGTCACGCTCACCGGTCGCAGCGGCACAGTGACGCTCCCTGTCGGCTACGTCACCGAGCATGTCGAGTTGGGGTATGCGCAGACCAGCCATGCGACCCAGGGCCGCACCGTCGACACACGAGCGAGAGTCAAGGTGCGTACCCGTCGACCCGCAGCCCGCTAGCCCACACCAGCAAACCATCGCAATCCCGAACGCTGACTGCCCCAGGTGTGGTCGACCTCCCACTGCATCGATCCCGCTAGTGCCGATCTCCAGATCGGGATCGAGAACGAGCACGGACCCGAACCACGCGGAGCGGCACGTCGTGCTCGGGTCTGCGGGCGACCTGTCGGTGAGCGGTCGCTGGTCCCAGGTGACTCGCCGGCCCGGTCCGCGGGCGGCTGGCGCAGGCGTTCAGGCCTGCTGGTTTGGTTTGACGGTCAGGTGGTTGGACGCCATGAGTCGATCGGATGTGGCGGTCGCTTCACTGGGCCTGCTATGCCGATCGCATCGGTATGCGTCCGCTGCCGGATGCGCCGCACGAGGCGCATACCGTGAGGCCCCGCAGCCACTACACCAATGAGCAACAAGACACCTGAGATGAGCCCAGCCATCGTGCGCCCACCCTACTTGCAGCCTGGCGGGAAGCCCTGACGCATCGCTGGCGGTCCTGAGGCGCGCAGGCGTATGCGCGCCAGATGCTCCTCGATCACTCCGACGTCGACCGCACAAGCCTCCTGGCCGATGCCTCGGCTGCCATCTCCGCGTTCCACGATCACGTCTACCTAGGCGTTGGACCGGTCGGCTTCGAACGGATCTTCTAACGGAC
>JBDLIR010000263.1:0-3795 GCA_039714815.1 Actinomycetota bacterium
ATCTGGCCGGCCGTCTTGCGACGATAGGGCTCGATGTCCCGCTCATCTCGAATCTCGCCAATACCGCATATGACCCCGCCAGACTGGCCGATCCGAATATCGACGAACGGCGTCTCAGGGTCGTCAAATGGGTCGACGGGTTCACATCGAGACACATGACGGATCATTTCCATGCTGTGAGCCAGGCTGTGAAGGACTCCACCGTGGAGACACTGGGTGTCGATCCAGACAAGATCACCGTCGTAAAGCGCGGACGGGACTCCGGACGCCTCGGGAGGCGATCTGAGGAACGAACAGCCGCTGCACGCGACATGCTGGGCATACCCCGCAGTGCGAAGGTCGTCGTGACGGTTGGCCGCCAGGAGTATCAGAAGGGGCACCGCTACCTGATCGAGGCGTTCGCAGGCGTCGTGGAGGTGCATCCCGATGCGCGCTTGCTCATCACGGGCAGAGAAGGTCACTCGACTGAGGATCTCCAGGCCATGATCGCGGATCTCGGCCTGGAATCCGTCGTGACCCTGCTAGGCCACAGGAGCGATGTATCGGAGGTGCTCGCGGCGTCAGACATCTTCGTGTTTCCCTCCCTGTATGAAGGTCTCGGCGGGGCTCTCATCGAAGCACTTGCACTGGAACTCCCGGTTGTCGCCTCGGACCTACCCGCACTTCGGGAAGTCGTCAGCGAAGGCGAAAACGCCCTTCTCGTCCCGCCTCGTGATCCAGGCGCTCTCCGTGTGGCGATCACAGAGTTACTCGACGATCCGGGCAAGATGGAACGGTTCTCGAAAGCGAGCCGCGACCGCTTCGACGAGGAGTTTCGAGCCGAGGGTGCCACGGGGCGCATGGTCGCCTTGCTCACCGCCGTTGAAGCAGGGACCGCACGTGGAGGGGCCGTCGTCGGCGATGACGAACTCACCGAGATCCTGCAGACCATGCACGACCGCAGAGGCGTCGTAGCGGGCGATCTCGGATGGTCGGTGAGGTCTCGCTGGAGGAGCTTCAAAGCGGACTTCGTCAAGGCCGGCAGTGGGGCCGGTGATGTCGCAGTCAAGTTCGGTGATGGGTGGAAGCCCGCGGACGCAGCCTTCGTCGCCAGTGAGGAGGAGAGGGTACGCGTCCTCTTCAGCACATTGCCGTCAGGCCCTGTCGATGTTCCCCGAGCGCTTGGATGGTCAGAGCACCCGCCAGGAGTAGCGCTCGAATTCGTCGAAGGTGATGCGCTTTTCCACACGCTCAGTGATCCCCTCACGATGGACGCGGACGGCGGCGTGGCGCAGTTGACCGATCTCACGACCCGTTGCGGCCAAGCCATCGGTGCCTACCACTCCGCGCAAGATGCTGTTGATGACCCGGGGATAACACAGATGGCGCGAGACGACCTGCTTACTGCGGCACGGCGTGCTGGTGTCACGAAGCGGACGATCCTCGAGGTTGAACCCGTGCTCATGCGAGCGCGCGGTTACCGTTTCTCACCCAACGACTTCATCGTCGGCCCCTCCGGTCGCCTCGTCATGATCGACCCTCCACACGTGCGCAAGTACGACTACGTCCAGCGCGATGTCAGTGCTTTCACGTACGAGTTGCATCGGGCTCTCATCGGAGACGGCCCTCTTGACGGGGATCATCGCAATGCTGCTCTCCTCGCGAAACTGCGAGCAGCCTTCATCGCCGGGTACGCGGCCACCGGCCCGACCGCAATGGAAGGGCGACTCGACGACTGGATGATCCGCTTCTATGAGCTTTCGAGGATCACGGGACTTGCCTATGCGCGGATCCGGCGAAGGCAGTTTCTTGCGGCCGCGGCGCCGCTGCGGTGGGCGGCCCAGGTGCGAAGGCGCCTCGGCGCTCCCCCCTCGTGAACCGAGAGTCTTGCGCGAGTCGACAATCGCTCGTTTTTCAGGTAGCCAAACCGTGAGTCCGCGGGTAGGGTGACGGCTGGGCTAGTTGGGGAAGACAGGTCGAGACGGTTGTGACGCGTCTCGGGCGAGGACTGGAGTTGGGGCACTATGGGAAGAAAGAATCTGAAGCTCTTCGTCAAAGGGGGCGCCGATATCGTCGACGCGGCCCTGTCGAGGGCGGACGGCGGCACCAAACTCGACTCCGGGGTCAGGGAGTTGGTTGCTTCCGAGTTCAGCGATGTCGAAGTCGAGACGATGCATGAAGGCTGCCCCGGTTTCGCTGAACTTCGTCTAGAACTCGAGTCCGGGGATTCGACACTGATCGCCGAGGCGCCCCAGATCGTGCTTCTCTCTATCGCAGACGACGTGCGCAATCTCAACCGCAGCGGTTTCAACCTCGAAGACGACGTTCACCGTGTTGAAGCCGATCTTGTTGCATCCATCGACCTCATCAAGGAGAAGGTCGGCGCTCATGTGCTCATCGCGAACGTGTCGACCCTCGACCCATCGGAGAAGGTATTCAACTATCACGACGTCGATGATGACCCCGTGTCGCTCCGTGCTCACCGCCTCGATCTGATGTTGGTCGGCGTGTCACACAATGAGGGGATCTCGATCATCGATGTCGATCGTAAGATCGCGGAGCTGGGGGGTTCTATCGGAGTCGCGGCAGCGTTCGACTACAGCGAACGAGGATGTGAGATCATCGTCGAGGAGATCGTCCGCGTCATGGACGACTATGGGTTTTTCGACGATCGTCAGCTGCTCGCCCAGGTGGGTGCAAGGGCAGGTGGAAAGTGATCAGCAAACTCGAGATGCCGTTGATGAACCCGTCGCTGCGCGGCGGCCGGGTCGTGAGCTGGAGCAAGGAAGTCGGTGATCCGATCAGCTTTGGAGACGAGGTCTGCGTGGTCGCGTTGGATGAATTCGCGGCGTTGAGGCGAACCGCTCGAGCGACCCTGCTTTCGGGGCGGCGAAGGAAGAAGCTCAAGAGTGACCTCGAGATCCGCTCGGGGAAGGTCTTCCTCGAAGTGGCGATCACGTCGTCCGACCAGGGCGTGTTGCGCAAGATCATCAAGAACCAGGGTGAGCAGATTGCGGTCGGCGATACGATGGCCATCGTGTCCTCCGGTGAGGGCGACGAACTCGGGGAAGAGAAGGAGTGGGCCAAAGCGCCCGTGTTACGGGTTGTCGCTAATCCGGTTGGAGGCGACGAGGACTTCGAGGAGGGGGACTGATGCCACTGCCAAAGCAAGTTACGGCTGCTCTCAAGGGTTGGCGGTCGGTGTTCGGAGAGGGCACCAAGATCGAGCTGTACATAAAGAAGAAGTATCTCAGCCGGATCGAGACCGAGATCAAGAAGGAGTCTGGCCCGGGTTGGGTGCAGTACAGCGGGCGACGTTCGGTCGTCATCTCCGAATCGGATGACTTCCCAGAGCCGCGTCGCGGGATACTGCTGAAGGGCGGCTGCGATCTTCCGTCTGTCTTCACCGCCGCCCCGCTCATGCGCGACGGCATCAAGGGAACCGTGGCGATCTCGCGCCACATCGGAGGCACAGGGGGCAACAGGTCCGACCAGATCCTGCAGACGCTCGATGATCTCGACCCCGAGGCCATCGCTCAAGCTTCGTCGATGCTCAAGATGAGCGACGACTACTTCGAACCGACGTTCTTCTCGAAGACGTTCCGTGTGCCGCAGATGCCCCGGGCGGGCGAATTCCCGAAGAGCCTGGTCGTGATGAGGATCTCCACCGATGAGACACGCCAGATGTACCGGCATCGGGAGCACGGGTTTCTCGCCGACCCCGGTGGCTGGTGGCTCAACCAGGATCTCGGCCGGGTACTCGAAGACCGCGACACCGTTGACTGGTTCCGGAAGAACTTCAAGCGGGTGGGCAGG
>JBDLIR010000264.1:0-3783 GCA_039714815.1 Actinomycetota bacterium
TGGATCACTACCGGGCAGCTGCTACATCAGTGTCGACGATCGTGCTTTCCGTGGGAGCGGCACTCATACTCTTCGGCGGAGACGGCAACGTACAGTGGATCTCTGCAGCGTACGTTTTCATCGGTGCGGCGGCAGGCGCATGGTTCGGCGCCAAGCACATGGATCGCGTTCCCGAGCATCTTCTTGCCGGCACGTTCGCCGTGGTGATGGCCATCGCCGCAGCCAGGATGTGGTTCTGATGGAAATCACGACAATCTTCGGATTCATCCTTTTGGGCCTCGTGGCGGGAACACTCGCCTCGACCCTCGGCGTCGGAGGGGGCATCATTTTCGTCCCGATGCTCGTTGCGTTCTTCGGATTCAGCCAGATCGAAGCGCAGGGCACCTCGCTGGCGATCATCCTCCCAACGGCTCTACTCAGCACGGTCGTCCACGCGAGGGCGGGACGAATCCACTGGGGCGTCGCTCTCGTTGCGGGCATAATCGGCGTCCCGACGGCTCTTCTCGGTGCCAACGTCGCCCTCTCCATGGATCAGGACCAACTCAGCAAGGCGTTCTCGATCCTCCTCACGATCGTGGCAATCCGCATGAGCTATCGGGCTTGGACGCTGCGGCCCTCGGCAGCTTCAGCGGAGCTCGATCGGAGCGGAGACCCTGCCGGTCTCGAGTAGCGCTCGGCGATTCTCGGATCTGCCGAGTCCCGACTGCATCCACAGGTACGTGAGGTAGACGAGGCCGACGACCTCACCCGCCCACATCCACGGGTCCGTGAACACCGATGTTGCATATCCACCGAAGGTTCCGAAGGGAGTGTTCGTGAACTCCCAACCGAGGAAGGGCCACCAGAGCGTCTCGGACTCTGACCACATCGCGTCGAGGGCCAGGTGCATGAGCACACCCGTGGCGAGCAGCATCCACCGTTTCCGTCGGTCACCGCGGCGCGTCCCGACAAGCACGATCGCCATCAGGATGGATCCGAACAGGAGGCTGTGGGATGCGAGGCGCGGAGCCTGCCAATCCGTCCACATCGCCGCCGCGATGGGTGAATCGACCAGATCGGGCAGAATCGCGCCGAGAGCGAGGAATCGGAGATCCATGTCCTCGTCACGAAAGGCGTAGCGAACGAACGCAATCGTTGCGCCTACGTGCCAGAAGAACATGTGTCAGCCGACCAGAATCGCCCTGCAATGGATGCACCGCGGCGGATCCTGCTTCTTGGCCCGGACGGCTTCTGCCGCAGACAGCTTGAGATGGCATGCCCCGCATGTGTCATCTGCGAGACGGCCGACCACGCGACCCTTCCCTGAATCACGCAATTGGTCATAGATCTCGATGAGGTACTCGTCTATGAGCCCGACCGTCGAGATCTTGCGGTCCTCCTTGAGGGCGAGTTCCTTGTCGATCAGACGCCACTGCTCCTTGATCTCGGCAGAGAGTCCGTTCTTGTCGCCGGTCGCGGTCTCGAGCTCGGCAGACAACCTCTCGACGTCGGCCTCCGCTGCTTCCTTTGATTCGATGTACTCGAGGACCTCGTCCTCCATCTTGGAAACCTTCGCATACAGCATCTCGACTTCTCGCCGGAGATAGTCGGCGTCTCGTGCCGAGATGCCCCCTGCGTACAGCCGATTCTGCTCTGCCGCAGCCTTTTCGGCGGCTATCTCGAGTTCGCCGTTCGTCTTGTCGAGTCCACGGTCTGCCGCCTTCAGAGCCGCCTCTGCCTCTTCGACCTCACCGGCGAGCCGTTCGACCTCTCCGTGCGCAATCTTGTAGGCGCTCAGTTCGGGAAGCGAACTCCTCTGATCCAGGAGCCTGTCGATCTGGAGGTCGACGTCCATCAGATCGAGCAGATCTTCGAGGCTCTTCAGGTCTTCCACTAGGCGTCCTCTCAAGGGTTCGGGCCGCTGTCGGCGCACGATCGATGGTACCGCCTCACGACAACGACTTGGTCACGCAGACGAGACCATCCTCGAATCTCCTGTCTGTGTACCCCAAACCGGCGAGCATTTCGTCCACCGCGCGGTTGCCGGGCTGGTATATCGCCTCGAAAACATCGATCCCGGCCCTGCTGGCCGGCTCCTCGAGTGCAAGGAGAAGGGTTCGACCAACCCCTCGTCTTCTCCACTCGACGCTGACGACCACCGCAACCTCCGCGGGGCGTTCATCCCCCGCGCCCTCGTACCTGGCGATTCCGATGCTGTTGCCTTCACCGTCGAGAGCAACCAGCGCAAGCCGACGCCGATAGTCGACCTCGACCAGGTAGTGCAAGTGCTGCTCGTCCGCTGGAGGGGCGCCGGTGAAGAACCGCAGACGAATCGATTCGGCGTCAGCGATCGCGAACGCGTGGCGAATCCTGTCGATGTCAGCGGGAACGACAGGGCGAAGATATACCGGCTCGCCGTCCGCGAGCGTGACAACCGTTTCCAGCTCCCTCGGATACGAATCCGGGGGATCAACCGGCGTTGCCGGAGAGAGGTCGGAGTCTCCTTGCACCGTCACCCTCCTCCGAAGGTTCGGACCATGCCCCCAGCGCCGCTGTCGATGAACCGCATGCGTTCGAAGTAGTCCCTCTGGCGATCGTCCACATCCTCAACGACGATCGAGGTCCATCCGCGTTCGGTGAACCGTTCTCCGTCCCGCCCGTACAGGCACACGCCGGAACGGAGATCCCGATACGGTGGGGCGACATAGTCAAGATCGACGGAGAGCACGCCGTCGGTGTCGTGCGTGCCGATGAACACGCCTGCCGGGTTCACGTCCCGCAACATGAGGAACGCGACGTCGGGGTCGATTCCTCTGTCGAAACCGGGCCTGAATCGCTGGATGTCCACCGCATAGTGCGAGAGGAATTCGCCGACAAACGGATCATCGATGCCCACCGCGATCACCTTCAGCTCCTCACGTGTCGTGAGCTCCTTGCGGAGATACCAGATGTCGAGCCCAGCGATCACGATGTTCGTGATGGCGACAGGAAGGGACCCAATCAACACGCCATACAGGGCAAAGGTCGCCGCGCCGACGAGGTTGATGATGCGCAACCTGATGATCGAACTCATCGCAAGCGAGATCACGATGAGAATCGATCCGGCGTACCCGATGACTTCGTAGATCGTCTCCGCTGACATGTCGGCCTCCCAGCGGAACGCTAACGGCAATTCGCGGCTGTCAACCCAATCGAGACGGTGTGCCAGACTGTCCTGCAGGAGGATCAGATGACCGACATTGTCGAGATCGCCCAATTCTCGAGCGAATTCGAAGCACAGCTTGCCGTTGCGGATCTCGCCAGCAGTGGGATCGAGGCGACGATGGTGACCGACGACGGCGGAGGCGCAATTCCGAGCATGTCGATGCTGACAGGCGGCGTACGAGTCATCGTGCGCGCCGAGGACGCTGAGGCCGCGTCACAGATTCTCGGAAGGATGCCCGAACGTGACTAGCCCGGGCTTGACGAGTCCCTAGCTGTGGTCACGCCTTGACGACGCTGCTCGCGATCTCGTCGTACTTGTCATCGAGCGCCGAACCCACAAGTGTGACAGCGACGATCGCGACCATGGCGATGAGTGCGATGAGAAGGGCGTACTCGACCATGCTCGCACCGTCCTGACGACCCAACAGGTCCCCCACCGCGGTTCGTGTCCGCACATACAGGCGCGTCATTGGTTGCATCATGCCCCGATTGTACGAAGTCGCCTCTCCACGTACCATAGGACGCACGACTCATTCCCAACACCTGTAGCAGCCACCCCACCACTGTACGCAGCACAGCCCGGTCCACCCCCGAACCCAG
>JBDLIR010000265.1:0-3772 GCA_039714815.1 Actinomycetota bacterium
AACCCCTCGTCGAGAACGACACGGTAGTTCTCCAGAGTCCACGTCGCAGAGTTGAAGACCTCCCCAACAACGGTCCACCAGCCGTCAGCGCGAATCGAGCTCGGCTCGCGCAGCGAATTGACCAACAGCCCGAGCGAAGGGATCGTCCACAGGGTGACGATGACGCCAACCGTGAGATAGATAGGAAGCTTGGACCAGCGCGACTCGGATTTCGTCGTCATCGTGTTGCCTCCTGCGCCTTGAACCGGTTGACATTGATGATCAGTATCGGGACAACAGCTATGAACAACAGCACTGCCAGGGCCGCACCGAGTCCGTCGTTGTTGTTCGTGAAGAACTCCGTGACCATCTGCTGCGCCACGACCTGTGTGCCGTCTCGGCCCCCAGTCATGACGAACACGATGTCGAACACCTTCCACGTAGTGATCAAAACGGTTGTCCAGACAACAACGACCGTGGATGAAATCGAAGGGAAGGTCACCTTCCAGAACGCATGCCACTCCGTGGCACCATCGATGCGCGCCGCCTCCAGGAGAGCTTCGGGCACGCCCTTGATGGCAGATGAGAGTATCACCATGGAGAAGCCTGTCTGGAGCCAAACAAGAATCACCATGAGGAACAGGTTGTTCCAGGGTTGCAGTTGCAGCCAGTTGACGGGGTCAGCACCGAACGCCACCCAGATCGCATTGAGAATGCCGATCTGGTTGCCAAAACCCTCGGGTCGGAACCCGTAGACGAACGCGAAAACGACGGCGGCGCCAACGAAAGAGATCGCCATCGGAAGGAAGATGAGAGACTTCGTGATCGACTCTGTCCGCCTCCCCAATTTGTCGACCATCGTGGCGAAGGCAAGGCCGATTCCGACTGCTGCGATCGGAACGAGGATCACCCAACCGAGGCTGTTTCGGATCGCGACCTGGTACGTGCTCTCCGTGAAGATCCTGATGAAGTTGTCGAGGCCGACGAACGTCTCACCCTCCTTGTCCATGAAGCTGATGACCGTCGTGTTGACGGCCGGGTAGACGAGGTAGAAGGCGAGGATCGCCATTGCAGGACCGACGAAGGCAAATGGACGTACTGCACGTCCCCTCCTTTCGGGGAGGAGGTTGATCAGCCGGTCCATGCTCCAGTACATGCCCCAGACTCCGAACACGCCGGCGATGACGGCGACGACGACCTGCAGCGCCTTGTTTGCGTCCTCGTCCCTGAGGAAGTCGAAGGCGAAGAAGAACGCGATGATGAGCAGGGGTAGAACGAGGGCGGATGCGATCCTGAGCAGCCAGACCCCGATGCCGTTGCTGCCAGGGTCGTCCCCGGACCCGATGCGCGGTGGCCCACCTTCCATCTGCTGTTGTGTGACCGGTGGTGTGCTCATCGGGTCTCCCGTTCAGATGTGCTTGCGTCTCGTTCGTGTTGCGGTTTGGTGGGGCGACCCTGTGTCGCCCCACCAAACCATCAATCGTGGTTGTTGGTTTCCTTTACCGGCTTATGGCCAACTTGCCTCAACGGTGTCGGCAACGTCCTGTGCCGGAGTTCCCCGGCTCCAGTCAACCATACCCGTCCAGAACGAGCCCTGCCCGACTTCCGGTGGCATCAGGTCGGATGCATCGAACACGAAGTTGTTCGTGGCGAGCGCACCGGTGATCGACGTTGCGAATGCCTTCGCCGAGTCAGACTCGTAGCAATCGACGTTCACGTCCTTGTGGCCTGGAAGGCGTTCGACGCCTTCGACACCGTGTCCGCCGTACGGGGCAACGCCGCCCCCGGAGGCCGATGCGAGTGTGCACTGCCAGTCCGGTGTGATCCAGTCCCTGACGACCTGGACGTTCTCAGGTGCACCGTCGAAGACCATGATCGTGTCGCCGCCGCCCATGGCGCCGGTGTTCCCATCGATCGTCGGGAACGCGAACACCTTGATGTCGTCCTCGTCGCCCTCTTCGTAGCCTGCTGCGTCGACGAAGAAGTTCGCGATGAACGAACCCTGCTTCAGCATGAGACAGCCTGGATCCGGCTTGTTGAACAACGGACCAGGAGAGTCGCCGAACGCAACGCCTGCTACGTTCTCGGGTCCTCCGAGTACGAAGCCCTCTGCGAAGAACAGTTCACCGAACTTGTCGAACGCAGAGACGATCGCGGGATCGTTGAACGGGATGTCGTGGTTGAACCAGTCGGCGTATGTCTGGCCGCCTGACTGACGGACGACGATGTCCTCGAGCCAGTCGGTTCCCGGCCAACCTGTGGCGCCGCCACTCTCGAAGCCGAAGCACCAGGGCGTCATTCCGTCATCGACGATCTGCTGTGACAGGGAGATCATGTCGTCCCAGGTCTCAGGGACCTCGTAACCGTTGGCCTCGAACGTCGGCTCGTGGTAGAACACGATCGACTTGAAGTTCGGGAACCACGGAATGCCATAGTGGTTTCCGTCTTCGCAAACGCCGAGATCCATCCAGAACTTCGAGTGGTTGGCTTCCATCTCGGCGATGTCGAAGCCCATGTCCTCGAGGGACACGAGTGCACCTTCGTCGGCGAAGGAGCAGATCGATGACGGTTGTGGTGTGAACGCCACAGCGGGTGGGTCGCCACCATCGACACGGATCCGGAGCTGTGCTTCGAAGTCGTCCGAACCGGTATAGACGATATTCGAACCGGTCTCGCCGTTGTAGACATCGAGGTAGCCCTCGATAGCCTGACCCTCAACACCCGTCGGTGCGCCGAACAGTGTGAATTCGGCGGCTGAAGTCGTCTCGTCTCCAGCTGCGGCCGTGTCTGTTGATTCGGAGTCGCTGGTGCCACATGCCGACGCCACGAGGGCGAAGGCAGCGAACATCACGACTGCCCATCTAAGTCTCTTCACGCGTAATCCTCCTGCTTTGTCAGCGCACGGACAATTGACCGCCGCTTGTACTCAGATAGTAGCTTCTGCGAGACACGTTGCAAAGTGAGCGGATCTGTGTCAACGCGGAGATGGAGGGACCTGCGCGCGGATGCTCCGCACAATGTGATCTGACTCCGGCCCGTCGACCTCAGCCGAGCACGGATGCGAGGGCTTCATCAATCTCAGACGAGCCGAACTGGAACCCCGAATCGAGAAGGGTCCTGGGCGATACACGCTGAGATGCGATCCCGATCGCTTCAGCGAGTTCCTTGCCCAGTCGGAGGTTCAAAGCGAATCGCGGCACCGGTATCACAGCGGGGCGGCGGAGTTGGACGCCGAGGGCCTTGGCAAAATCGACCTGACGGACAGGGTTCGGGGCCACGAGATTCACCGGACCTGAAATATCGCTATCGATCAGGAACAGCAGTGCTGAGACCTCGTCTGCAAGCGTTATCCACGACCACCACTGCCTGCCGCTCGCGATCGGGCCGCCAAGACCAACTTTGAAGAGAGGCAGCAACGGCTCGAGCGCACCTCCGTTGCGTGCCAGCACGATCCCGGTCCGCGCTCGTACGACGCGCGTTTGCGAACTGGCGGCGGGCCTTGCGGCGGCTTCCCAGTCAACACACAGTGTCGCGAGAAAGTCGCCACCTGGTGGCGCACCCTCGTCGACCAGATCGTCGCCCGTATCCCCGTAGAACCCTGTCGCCGATGCGCTGACGAACACGCCGGGAGGACACTCCATGAGCGCGATCGCACTGGCAAGAAGGCCGACCGAATCGATGCGAGACGATCGCAGGATCGCCTTACGGTCGTCGGTCCAGCGAGCATCTCCGATGCCTGCACCGTTGAGAGCGACAACGGCATCCGCCCCGACGAGTACGGCTGAATCGAGGA
>JBDLIR010000266.1:0-3749 GCA_039714815.1 Actinomycetota bacterium
CTCTCCCAATGGACCGATGGACGATATTGCGCGCCCTGCCACCTGTCACGGACTTGCCAGGTGCCGAGTACGCGGTCCTCGTCCCTCTGTACGAAGACACCGGAGGCGAAGTACGCGTGGTGCTCACGAAGCGCCCGGATGACATGCCGACGCACCCAAGCGACATCGTGTTCCCCGGAGGTCATCGAGAAGACGGCGAGGAACCGATATCCACAGCCATGCGTGAGGCGTGGGAAGAGATCGGGTTGCCTCCCGGCAACGTACTCGAGATCCTCGGCGGTCTGACACCCGTCACGACCAGGGATCGCACGAAGCCGATCGTCCCTGTTGTGGTGAAGATCGATCGCCCGGATGAATTCGTTCCGGACCACAGAGAAGTCGATCTGATCATCGAGCCGACCATCACCGAACTCCTTCAAGAGGATCGATGGGAGACGAGATCGTGGAACGACCACGAACTCTGGTTCTACGAGTTCGATGAAGGGATCTTGTGGGGGGCGACGGCTTTCATGATGAGGGAACTCCTCGACCTCATCCGAGCCGACTGGTAGCTCCAGCTGTGTGCGAGCATGGCCACATGGCGCAACACATGACTCCAGATGAGTTCCGGGAGCACGGGTACGCCGTCGTCGACTGGCTTGCCACCTACCGCGAGACGGTGGAGGGGTACCCGGTCCTGCCAGAGGTCGGGCCGGGGGACATCGCCGCACTGATGCCGGAAACCGCACCGGAGAACCCGGAGCCATTCAGTGACCTGCTCGCCGACCTGGACAGGGTCGTGATGCCGGGCATCACACACTGGCAATCGCCGAACTGGTACGCCTACTTCCCGGCGAATACGTCTCCGCCCTCCGTACTCGCCGAGTTCGTATCGGCCGGGCTCGGTGTGCAGGGCATGTTGTGGTCCACATCGCCGGCTGCAACCGAGATCGAATCCCGGGTCCTTGACTGGCTCGTCGACATGATGGGTCTACCGGCGTCGTGGAAGTCCACTGGACCCGGTGGGGGAGTGATCCAGATGAGCGCCTCGGATTCAACCCATGCTGCCCTCGTGATCGCCAGGCATCGCCGTCGTCACGACGCAAAGGCCGAAGACATGGTCGTATACGCGTCGGACCAGGCGCATTCGTCGATCGAGAAGGGATGCACGGTCGCCGGGATCGGGCATTGCTCCAAGATCCCGACCGACGCCTCGTACGCTCTCGACGTCGACGCTCTCAAGGGCCGGATCGACGCTGATGTCGAGGCAGGGTTGCTGCCGATTGCCGTGGTGTCCGCGGTGGGAACGACGGCAACGACGGCGATCGACCCGGTCCGGGAGATCGACGCGGTCGCAAAGGTCCACGGGATGTGGCACCACGTCGATGGCGCCTATGCAGGCACATCACTGGTGTGTCCTGAGTTCCGCCATCTGCACGATGGTGTCGAGCTCGCAGACAGCTACACGTTCAACCCGCACAAGTGGATGATGGTGAACTTCGACTGCAACGTGATGTGGGTCGCAGACCGCGAGGTACTCATCGATACGATGAGTATCGTGCCGCCCTATCTCAGGAACGAAGCGTCCGACAGTGGGGCGGTGATCGACTATCGAGACTGGCATGTGCCTCTGGGACGCAGGTTCCGTGCGCTCAAGCTCTGGTGGGTGATCAGGTCATACGGTGTCGAGGGGTTGAGGAGTTTCGTGCGTGCCCATGTCGCGCTCGCTGACAGCCTTGCGCGTCGGATCTCAGCCGATCAACGGTTCGACCTCGTTGCCGGGCACCCGTTCGCCCTCGTCTGCTTCAAGCATCTCAGCGGCAACGAAGAGACGAGAGCGCTCGCCGACGCCCTGAACGCGACAGGCGACGTTGCGGTCACGTCCTCTCACATCGAAGACACATGGTTCATCAGGGTGTCGATAGGCCAGACCTACACCGAGCAACGACACGTCGATCACCTGTGGGCGCTGATCGACGAGATGGCGTGACCCGCTCGGTTCCGAAGTGTGGCATCTGGCGACTGGTCGATCACACCCAGCGCTTGAGCCAGCCGAGGAACTCGTCCCACCACACCGTCGCGTTGGGGCGTGTCTCGATCCAGTGACCTTCATCGGGGAAGTACACGAGGCGAGCGGGGACACCTTTCGCCTTGAGCACACCGTAGAGGGCCAGGCCCTGCGTGATCACGACCCGGTAGTCGAGCTCGCCGTGGACGACCAGTGTGGGTGTCGTGATGTCGTGCGTGTGTGCCATGGGGTTCCAGCGTTGGACGGCATCCATGTCCTCCCATGGAACTCCTCCAACCGCCTTGTCTCTGCCTCCGGTATGGTCCGACGCCCACTGACCGACGAGGTCCGTGACACCTGCATGGCAGATCGATGCGGCGTACCGGTTCGTCATCGCGGTGAGCCACGAGACGAGGTAACCGCCATAGGACCCGCCTGCTATCGCCATTCGGTCGGCGTCGATGTATCCCAGGCCGACCATGTGGTCGGTTGCCGCTTCGATGTCGCGTGACGGCATGTCCCCCCACGCCCCCCGGATACTTCTCGTGAACGCATCCCCGAATGACGAAGATCCATGGAAGTTGACGGACACCACGACGTAGCCGGCAGCCGCCATCACCTGGGGGTTCCAACGCCAGTGCCAATCGTCCATCACACCGTTGTGTGGCCCACCGTGGACGTTGTGCAGGAGTGGCCACTTCTGGTCCCGATCGAAACCGGGGGGTGTGACGACGAACGTCTGGATCGGGACTTCGTTCGATCCATCGAATCGGAGTTCCTCCGCCGGCCGAAGGTCGAGTTCCGAGAGCAATTCGGTGTTGAATCCCGACACGGTCGTCGTGTGCCCGCCACACGTGTAGGCGACCTCGGGTGGTGTGTGCATCGATTCCGTGCGATGCCAGTAGCAGTCGATCCCGACGCGCGGGCCATGGTTCGAACCGGTGGAGGTCTGGGGTATCGGTGTGCCACCATCGAGATCGAGCGTGTACAGACGTACGTGGCCCTCGTCTTCGGCGTGGAAGACGATCTCATCGTTCCCGATCGGCTCCCATCCACCTGCTGACTGGTCCCACCCCGACGTCAACACCGTTTCGGTGCCCGTCGGGAGATGGTGTGCCACGATGCGTACGAGATCCGCGTAGTAATCCTCCTCTTCCTGGATGCCGTAGATCAGTGTGTTCCCGTCCGGGGTCACCCTCGGGCGTATCTCCTGGGCAGCCGCGCCGGTTGTGAGCCTGGTGATGTCGCCACCTGCCACGGGTACCGTGTGGAGCGACAGCCGAATGCGTTCCCACGGGTCGTCGTAGTCATCGAGGGAGAAGATGATGGTCTCTCCATCCGGGGTCACGGCAACCGACCCCGACAGGTCGTCGAGGCCGATCAAGCGGTCGAGACCAGGCGTGAGGTGCTCCGGGGCGGAATCATCGAGATCGACGCGGAACAGATGGTCGATCGTGTCTCCGGCAAGCCAGCGTTTCCAATGCCGGTAGATGCGGTCCTCGGTGATGACCGGTCGCTTCTTGTCTCCGCGCTCCTCGAGTTCAGCCGTCGTTGCCTCGACCGTCGGGAACCCCCGCAGCAACGGTGCGACGACGATGAGCGAGTTCGCCGACGGCACCCATGTTGCGTACTTGGCGCCAAGAGGTAAGTCCGTCACGCTCGATGCCTCGCCGCCATCGAGGGCCATCACGTGGACCTGGGGCTTGTCATCGCCCTGCTTCGACAAGAACGCCATTCTGGTTCCGTCCGCGTTCGGCATCGG
>JBDLIR010000267.1:0-3662 GCA_039714815.1 Actinomycetota bacterium
CCGGTACAAGATGTGTACCGTTTCGCGCAGTCAACAAGGGAGACGCAGTGGGTGGAACCGCGAGCGGCTACGGGCAGTACTGTCCGATCGTCCGAGCCGTCGAACTGCTGGGTGAGCGCTGGACGCTTCTGATCATCAGGGACATGCTCGTCGGCGTGTCGAGGTTCAACGATCTATCACGTGGGCTGCCGGGCCTTTCCCGAACACTGCTCACGAAGAGGCTGCGGCAACTCGAGTCCGCCGGGATCGTCGAACGCTTGGATGGACAGTATCTCCTCACCGAGGCCGGGAAGGATCTCGAATCGATCGTCTTCGGGTTCGGCGAGTGGGGTGCACGGTGGGCATTCGAGGATCCCCACCCGGAGGAGTTGGACGCGGAACTCCTCGTCTGGTGGATGCACTCCCGGATACACACCGATCCACTCCCCGATCGCCGGGTCGTCCTCCACATTCGATTCTCGGATGATCGAAGGCTCTTCTGGATCATCGTCGAGCCGGAAAGCTCATCCGTCTGCCTCACGGACCCGATGTTCGATGTCGACGTGACGATCCGGTCGGACACGGCCACGCTCTACAAGGTCTGGCTGGGTCGGGAACCGATCCGCACGGCTCTCAGGGATGGCACGCTCGAGTTCGAAGGACCGCAGGCACTCGTGCGCCGCATGCCGGATGTGCTCCAACTCAGCCCGGTCGCTGACATGGTTGCGGCCACGCAGGCAGCGGGCGTACATCTGCCGGATTGATCCGGGCAAAGTACCGCGATCCTATCCGCCCGACAGGATCGCTTTCACTTCGTCACCGATGGCATAGAACGCAGGAGTGTTCCCTGCCTGGTCCTCAGCATTCGGATCGGCACCCTGATCGAGCAGATACCTGACCATGTCCACTGACTGTGACTGCGCGGCGAAGTGAAGCGGCGTCCATCCGTTGGAAGTAGTGAGATTCACATCAACCCCGGCCTCGACGAAGATTTTCGCAATATCGACCTTCCCGATACTCGCCGCGATTGTGAGCGCGTGCAGTCGATCAGGAGGTACTGCGTTGATGTCGGCTCCAGCGTCAACTATCAAACGCACCACGTCCACGTTCCCCGATGCGGCGGCGGCCCAGAGCGGATATGCATCCTGAACGCCGTCAGGATCGGCCCCGGCCGACAGCAGGGATCGGACAACTTCGATGTTCCCGCTCATCGCGCCGTACTGCAGTACGTCGGCTCCAGCCGCATACCAGCTCGGATCTGCTCCCGCAGCAAGCAGACGATCAACGATCTCCTCGGCTCCAATAATCGCTGCGGCGGCGAGTGGAGTTACCGAACCGACCTTCGGATCGGCGTCTGCTCCCGCATCGAGAAGCAAGTCGACCATCTCCAAGTCCCTGATCTGGGTCGCCGAGAGCAACGCAGTCGTGCCATCCATGGCCGAAGCGTCCGGAGATGCGCCGGCATCGATCAACATCGAAACAACATCACCTTCGCGACTGCGCGCTGCGTAGATGAGCGCCGTGTAGCCGTCAACCGTCATGAGATCCGGGATCGCACCCCTCTCGAGCAACGCCGACGCGATCTCTGTGCGCCCGCTCTGGGCTGCGACGATCAGCGCGGTTGCCCGATCACTCTCCCTTCCCGCGTTGACGCTTGCGCCCTCGTCGAGGAGACCGAGAACAGCCTCGAGGTCCCCGGCGGCTGCCGCGGCCACAAGCGACGGATCGGCGACCGCTCTGAAGGATCCGGGATCGATGATGCGCTGGCTTGCCTCGTGGGACGCCGCCGAGGTTCCGGCGTACGAGTCGTCACCCGTGACCAGGACATCGAATACGCACTGGTCCAAAGCCAACCCCTCGAGACCCTCTCTCTCACACATGCTGCGGGCGAGATCGACATCACCTGCAAGGAAGTCGAACAAGGTCACGATAACGGTCGGGAACGCTTCCAGTTCGCTCGCGTGGTAGTCCACGTCGGATGATGCTGGAGGGAACAACGACTGGTCGGGTGTGATTCTCCAGTGACTCGCGAAGCCGCTGTCGTACACATCAGACGGGGCGATGATCGATTGCCCATCAGTGAGGTCGTTGTTGATATCGCCGTCGTTGTCACCGAGGAGTCCCTCGATCTGATAGGGCAACGACCGCGGAAGCTGCACTGTGATATCGATTCGGTCTGAATGGACGACGCCTTCGACGCGTAGCCCCTCCGAGGAACGCAACGTGACGCGCTTGTCGGCACCTTCGATGTCCCGGGAAACCTCGACATATCCTCCGTCGAACACGCCCAGACTGCCGGGTATCGGGTGACCGTCCACGCCGACCTCGAGTTCACCGGTGACAGGATCGAGGTGTGCGTACATCACGTGGTCTCCAGCCGGCATTGCGATTCCGGTGACTATCGAAATCGACTCGGAATCCGACCACGGATAGAAGCGGCCCTGGAGCAGATCCTGCCCGGAGTCCGCATCACGCATCAACGTGAATTCGCCAGCCGCCATGAAGTCGTACACAAGGCCATCAAAGGTCTGCATGTGTGGATCACCGTGCGCCCTCGCATCGTCGGCAGGTTCCGGACCGCACGCGGCTTCCTGTCCGTCGCGGTAGGCATCTCCCCCGCCAAGGGACACACCTGCCAGGTACAGCGCAGCGATTCCCCCGCAGGTCTTGATGACCGCAGAACCCGTGCAAGCCGCGAGAGTTTTCGCAGCCATTCCCGTGTCGCAATATGCCTGTGACATTCCCTTGGTCCCATAGCACTTGTCGTGCCAATCGCACGCAGGTGTGAAGCTGGCGTCGAAGATCTGGTCCGGAACGTCGACACCATCGGCCCCCTGGCTTCCACACCCATTGGTCGGCGCCCCAGGATTGACCTCACTGTCGGGGAATGCCTCGTCGGCAAGTTCCACGAACGGGTTCGGAGCTTGAGCCTCAGCCTCCCCGGGAGTGATCCACAGGATTGCCGCGGCTACCACTCCCAACACCACAATTGCATACACCCATCGCTGGAGCCAAGGCATCACCGGCACCTCGCCCGCATGAGTCCAGCGACATTCTGCATCTCCGGCGACTCGAGCACATCGGTGCTCGACGAGGCGACCACAAGCTGGGCAGCGATGTCTTCGACCTCAGCAGCTTCCTCACTTGTCGACGTTGGCAGCGCGCGAATCGCCTCTGCGAGATCGCCGAGAGGATCATCGCTCTCGACAAACTGAAAGACATCCAGAGAGCACAAGGCTTCGACGTACGTGGAGTCGGCGTCCAACGCGACGAGGCCGACTCCTGTGGTGTCCTTCGTCACCATGCCCGAGTCTGGCGGAGAAGTCGAAGAAGGAACGGTCATCGTTGTCGTACCCGCATCTGGATCCGAGCTGTCTCCCGATGGGGTGCAGGCAGTCAGGATGAGCAACGATCCCACCATCACGAATGAGAACGCCCTCCACACACCTTCACCCGGCGCGGGTCTCCTCGAACGCGATTCTGACAGCGCTGAACGGCTGCTCGACGGTCTCATCGACCTGCTGGATAGGTTTCGTCGTGGCACCGGGACTCCATTCCGCCGCTAACGGTTCAGTTGACCGACAAATCGCATGGATCCCTCGGACACCGAGATCTCCTCGATAGAGGCGATGCTGTGGCCGGCGAACAGGGCATGCTCTATCCCGTCAGCGACCAGGTTCGCA
>JBDLIR010000268.1:0-3659 GCA_039714815.1 Actinomycetota bacterium
GGGCGCTTGCCCCTTGCAAGTCCCAACTCGACCTTCGCCTTTCCCTCGGTGAAGTACACCTGAAGGGGTACGAGTGTGAGCCCTTCCTCGCGAATCCGGCCGAAGAGCCTGTCTATCTCTCTACGATGGAGCAAGAGCTTCCTTGGCCGCTCCGGATCGTGCCCTCCGTGTTCGGCGAACGAGTAAGGGGCGATGTGGGTGTTCTCGAGCCATACCTCCCCTTCCCTGATCGATGCGTACGAGTCCTTGAGCTGGACGCTGCCGGCGCGCAGGGACTTGACCTCTGACCCGACGAGTACGATCCCCGCCTCGAACGTATCGAGGATCTCGTAGTTGAATCGAGCTTTGCGGTTCGTCGCGACGACCTTGTGACCTGCCATGGCTCCAAGGGTACCTGGCGCCCTAGAGGTACCTCATCGGATCGGTCGGCACACCGCCGATCCTCAGCTCGAAGTGCAGATGCGGACCTGTGGAGTCGCCTGTCGACCCAACCCATCCAATGGTCGTCTTCGGTGTGACCCATTGGCCCACAGAGACGTTGATCGCCTGCTGGTGGGCGTACAACGTCACCCATCCGTTCCCATGATCGATCATGACCGCGTTCCCGTACCCGCCTTTGACCTCGGCAAGGATCACGTTGCCGGACTTCGCTGCCTTGATGGGTTGCCCGGGCCAGCCGTCGATGTCGATTCCCGCATGGAAGCGGCGGTCCCAGGTGATCGGGTGGATACGCCATCCGAACGGTGAATCGATGGTTCCCCGGATCGGCCACACGAGAGAACCGTCACCCGTCGACGCTGGCGGGTTCGCAGCAGTGGCGGGTTCCGAGGAGGCATCGGCAGCGGCTTGGGCCTTTGCCGCGGCAGCGGCGATCGTCGCCCGGATCGAGGCTTCCTCCGCCTCGAACCCGTTCTTCTCATGTTCGTACGCTTGGATCTGAGCATCGACGCGGGCCAGGAGGGCGGTCTGAGCCTGGTACTCGTTGTTCAGTGCCGCCCGCTTGATCGCGAGTTCCGATGCGAGGAGCTCTGCCTCATGCTCGGACTGTTCGAGCGCCTCGACCTCGACGAGGATCGATCCTTCGAGCTGCTGTATCCGCGCCCGTTCTTGCTCCTCGAGGGCCAGGATCTCTCCGTACTCGTCTGCTGCATCTGAGCTGCTGCCTGTGAGCGTGTCGAGGTAGCTCAGCCCGACAGAGACCTCGGCGATTCCCGAAGCTGAGAACGCGAGCGCCGGTTCGTCGACGCCGCCGCTCATGTACGCCTGGACGACCGAAGCTTCAGCCCTTGCTCGTGCATCGTCACGATCCGAGCGCGTCGATGCGAGTTCGATCAACAGCTGAGCGAGTTCCGTCCGAACACCCGCCAGTACCTCTTGTCTCTGTGCAAGATCATCACGAAGGACATCGACGTTCTCCTGGGCGACCACGACGTCAGCCTCTGCGCTGTCCAACCGACCCCGTGCAGCGAGTACCTCCTGGGCTATCCCCGACCGTTGGCCAGATGATGCCTGGATCTGCTGCTCGAGAGAAGCAATTCTCGCTTTGACTGCTGCGAGATCATCATCCAAATCGGATGCTTCCACGGGCGCGGTTGCTCCGATTGTGAGGAGAACAGCGAGCGCGAGTACAGAAAACCTCTTCGTCATGAGCGCAGGGTGCGGTGGACTGCAAGGCTCAAAGAACTACCGGCGAGACCGGCAAGGACTCCGAACAGCAAGACCAGCGCGCCCTGCCTCAGGAGAAAATCGTTCTGGATCGCAAGATTGATCCAGGTTGGGAGTTGTTCAAGTCGGTCGACAGCCAGCTGCTGTGCGACCACGATGAAGGAGACCGCGAGCGCGCCACCGATGAGCCCTTCCAGGGCCCCTTCGATGAGGAAAGGCGTTCGCACGAACCAGTTGCTCGCTCCGACAAGTCTCATGATCTCGATCTCCTCACGACGAGCGTAGATCGCCATGTGGATCGTGTTGGCGATCAACGCGACCGCCGCGACACCAAGTGCCACCGCCAACAGCCAGAACATGATCTGTAGCCCATCTCGAAGCGCGATCATCGCGTCGATAGCGTCATCTGCCGATTCCACCTGGAGCACACCAGGGGTTGATTCGAGGCGCGTGACGATCTGGTCGTAGTCCTCGGGATCGACGGGTTGCACGCGCAGCGAGGCCGGCAACAGGTCCGGGTTCTCACCGAGAACTCGCAGCATCGCGTCGTCGTTGGAGAACAGGACCAGCGCCTCTTCATGCGCATCCGGCTTGGAGACGTAGAAGATGTCCTGCACCTGCGGCCACGATGCGACCTCCTGTTGGAGATTGTCCGTCCCCGCAGCAGACATGTCGTCCTGCAGGAACGCGATGACCCGTACGTCCTGGGCCCATTGCAGCGTGTTGACCCTGACCACCTCTCCGAACACCAGGGTCCCGAACGTGAGCGTGAGCGAGATGAACACGGCCAGGATCGCGCCGAGGACGATGAGCGCGTTGCGTCCGAGGTTGTTGAACGCCTCTTTGAGGGAGTAGATGACGGCGGTCATGCGGTGACCCCTTCATCAGCGACGTCTTGAGTCTCCGGCAGCTGATCGTCAGTATCTGGCGTCTGGTCACCGGTGGTGGCATCATCGACGACGACCGGTGCTACCTCCGTTGGAGGCAGGGAGCCAGCTTCATATATCCCACGCGACTCGTCGCGCGTGACGTGGCCCCTATCGAGTTCGACGACCCTGCGCTGCATCGCATCCACGATCGCGTGGTCGTGGGTTGCCATGACGACGGTTGTCCCTGTTCTATTGATCCGGTCGAGGATGCGCATGATGCCGACCGAAGTCCCCGGATCGAGGTTTCCCGTGGGCTCATCTGCAAGCAGGATCAACGGCCTGTTCACGAACGCACGCGCCACCGCGACACGCTGTTGCTCACCGCCTGAGAGCTGGCGAGGAAGACGGTCTGCCTTCGAAGAGAGGCCAACGAGTTTCAATACCTGTGGAACCTGATTCCTGATGATGGCTCCACGCTTGCCCGTCACTTCCATTGCGAACGCAACGTTCTCGTACACGGTCTTGTTCGGAAGGAGCTTGAAGTCCTGGAAGACGGTACCGATGGAACGCCGCAGGTGGGGCACCTTCCAGTTCTGGAGATCGGAGGCGTGCTTGCCTGCCACCCAGATGTCTCCGTTCGTCGGTGTCTCTTCACGCATGATCAAACGGATGAGTGTGGACTTCCCCGACCCTGATGGGCCGACGAGGAACACGAACTCACCTTTGGAGATCTCTATGTCAACATCCTTGACGGCAACGGTGTTGCCCGGATAGACCTTTGTTACGCTCTCGAGTTTGATCATTGAAGTGTGCCCAGAAAGATCGATTGGTCGCCCAACGTTGGGGCGAGACTCAAGAGGTTACCCACGAAGTCGATAAACACGGGGTAATTGGAGGAGAGAGCACAGAACACAGAACACAGACCGCTCGACTGGGGCCTCGCTTACAGATAAGAGATCGCGCGATGCTTCATCTGTGCTCTGTGCTCTGCTGACGGCTGACGGCTGACGGCTGACAGCTTCCTCAAGAGCCCCCTCTGTCTCGTTCCTCGACATCTCCCCCAGCAAGCTGAGGGAGAGAAGGAAGATTGCTTCCCTCCCTCGACGAAGTCGGGGGAGGTGGCCG
>JBDLIR010000269.1:0-3657 GCA_039714815.1 Actinomycetota bacterium
CCATCGTCATATTCGTCCTGATCCGCCACAGCGGCAACATCCGTCGGCTGATCCAGGGCTCGGAAAGGAAGGTCGTGTGAAACCACTGAGAGAGGCGCAGGGCGAAGTCATTGCAGGCGTGCATCAGTTGGGTACCGAGCGTGTTCGCGTCGAGGAGGCGCTCCATCGGGTGCTCGCCGAGCCTGCGGTTGCGTCCGGGCCGATCCCCCCGTTTCCGAACTCGGCGATGGATGGGTTCGCCGTTCGGCAATCGGATGTCGCATCGACTCCTGTGACGCTGCTTGTCAACGAGGATGTTCCCGCCGGTTCGGTTCCGACGTTGGCTGTTGGGCCGGGGACCGCAACGAGGATCATGACCGGTGCCCCGATGCCCGATGGTGCCGACTGTGTCGTCCCTGTTGAAGACACCGAGTCTGGCACCGGCGATTCGGTGACGATCGTGTCGGGAGGCCCGATAGGCGCAAATGTCCGTCCAGCGGGAGGCGACATCGGTATCGGAGATGTGGTGGTCGATGCCGGAACCAGGCTGTCGGCCAGACATCTTGGGAGCCTCGCCAGCGTCGGCGTGTCACCCGTCGTCTATCGGCAACCTGTCGTCGCGTTGATGTCGACAGGTGACGAGGTCGTCGAGTACACGACGGAGGAACTCGGGCCGGGCAAGATCAGGGACACGAACAGGGCGGTGCTGCGGGGCGTGCTCGACAGCCTCCACATTCCGTATGTCGACATGGGGATCGTCGGGGACGAAATCGAGGATCTCAGGGAGGCGTACCTGGCCGCCGCCGACGTCGGCGACGCGATCATCTCGACCGGAGGGGTCTCGATGGGAGATTTCGACTTCGTCAAGCAGATCCTGCGCGAATCCGGTTCCGTCGACTTCTGGAAGGTCGCTATGCAGCCGGGGAAGCCGTTCGCTTTCGGGCACGTCGACGGTGTCCCGCTGTTCGGACTGCCAGGGAACCCGGTGTCGACGTTCGTGAGCTTCGAACAGTTCGTCCGTCCGGCACTGCTTGCGATGATGGGGGCTACGAAACTCTTCAGGCCGCGGGTTCCCGGCGTTATAGGCGAGGATGTGACGACGAACGACGAGAAGGATGTCTTTGTGCGGGTGATGCTCGCCCCCGACACAGACGGCTCGTTCGTCGCGCTCGCCGCTGGTGGACAGGGGTCGAACATCCTGTCAGCACTCGCCAATGCGGACGCCTTTGCCGTCGTCCCCGTAGGAGTAGGGTCGTTGTCAGCGGGTGATCCCGTGACACTGGAGATGTTCACATGGGACGAGAACAGGGGATTCGATGGCTGACATGAACCACCTCGACGAGCGGGGCAACGTCCATATGGTCAACGTGGGGGACAAGGCAGTTACGGATCGCGTTGCCGTGGCTGTTGCGACTGTGGAGATGGGCGACGACACCCGCCGTCGGCTCTTCTCGGACGACCTTCCCAAAGGTGACGCACTGGCGACAGCGCGTATCGCAGCGATCGGCGCGGCGAAACGCACACCAGATCTCATCCCCCTGTGTCATCCCCTTGCGATCTCCGGTGTGGCGGTGACGATCGAACAAGTCCCTGTTGGGGCGACGATCACGGTGACCGTTTCGGTTACCGCGAAGACCGGCGTGGAGATGGAGGCGATGACGGCAGCGTCCGTCGGTGCCCTCGCGATCTACGACATGGTGAAGGGGATCGACAGGGCGGCACGGATCGCCTCAGTCGAACTGCTGGCGAAATCCGGTGGCCGAAGCGGCGAGTGGCGACGTGGCTGATCACACAGCGGCGGTCGTCACGGTATCTGACTCGGCGGCTGCTGGTGACAGTGAGGATGTGAGCGGCGGCGTAGCGGTTGACGCACTCGAAGCGCTCGGCTTCACCGTTGCGTCTGTCTCGGTGGTTCCCGACGGTGTTGAGCCTGTGTCGGCCGAACTCGAGCGCCTCGCAGAGACGGTGTCCTTGATCGTAACGACCGGTGGCACAGGACTGTCGCCGCGTGATCTCACCCCTGAAGGTACGCGCGCTGTCCTTGATCGGGAGATCCCGGGGATCGCGGAGGCGATGCGTGCGGACACCTTCGGAAAGGTCCCTTTCGGGATGCTCTCACGGGGTGTGTCCGGGCTGCGGGGTACATGTGTGATCGTGAACCTTCCCGGAAGCCCCAAGGCGGTGGCTGAGGGCCTCTCGGTGATCGGCCCGGTCCTTGTCCACGCGGTCGAGACCGCCTCTGGCAATTTCGGTCGACATCGATGAATTCGCCGTATCATCGTGGCGTGGTCGATTTGCGCTCCGACACTCGTGCGAGCCAGAATGTCCCACCCCTGAAAACTTTTCCCCCGAAATCCTCTGGCAGAGGCCACGGCGTGTCTACGCTCGTGGTGCTGGCGGAGTAAGAGAGACCATCGATGGCAATCGTCCTATTCATCCTCATCGCAGGACTATGGGCAGCATTTCTACTTCCGGCGTTCTTTGACCACAGGAGCAACGCTCCCAGGACAACAACGCGCGACTTTGCGCGCACACGACGGAAGCTCGCCCAGGTATCGACAGCACAGCCCGATGGTGACGCGTATGTGCGCAGGCACACTCAGCGCAAACAGCAGCAGGTTCTGATGGGGCTCGCAGCTACCTTCGTGGTGACGCTCGGATACGCGACATGGTCGGGAGCGGTGGTGTGGCTCTACATCAACATCGTCGTGGCCGTAGCGATCGCTGTGTACATCACCATGTTGCTCACGATCAAGGCCCAACGCTCGATGCCGCGTGCTCAGGTCGTACAGCTCTCGACATCTCCGCAGGCTGCGGTAGCGGACCACGTTGCTGAGCCTGCCGTTCCCGAGTACGAGGAATCCCGCACCGTCCGTGTGATCGCTGGTTGAGCACATGCCCGGTGAGCTTGATCTGAGCGCTCTCGAGGCCCAAGTCCGCTCTGAACTCGACAGCAAGTACGCGGCGCGAGAGTTGACGCTCAAGAACTCCCGACCGATCATCCGCAATTCTGCGAACGCGATCCGTGCGCTCCACCGGGGAGACGTCGACGGTGCACGGGAACTGCTTGTCGAGGTGAGGTCGCTGATATCGGAGGCTGAAGCATCGATCGACGGCCACTGGGACATCTATCACGCAGGGTTCTTCTACGACGCGGTCAAGGAGTACGCGGAAGCCGAGTTGACTGCGGCGCTTCTCGCGGGAGAGGCGCTGCCGTTGCCCTCGGAGCTCGGCATCGATGCCGTTCCCTACCTCAAAGGCCTTGGTGAGGCTGTGGGGGAGCAGAGAAGGCGGTTGCTCGACCAGTTGCGCCAGGGCCAGCTGGCTGAAGCTGAGCAGACGTTTGCGGACATGGAGACGGTGCACGATCTGTTGACGTCGATCGACTATCCAGACGGAATGACGTCAGGGCTGCGACGAACGACGGATGTTGCCCGTGCCCTGATCGAGCGATCCAGAGCGGATCTGACCTCCACTATCGTCCAGGAACGCCTGAGAGCCGAACTTTCCGACAAGTAGGAGAACCCGACATGGAAGTCAGCGCCTGCCCCGCGTGCGGAACAGACGATATTCGATATGAGCGCACCGAGATCACGGCGTTCCCGCTGGCTTCCTGGCGTTCAGGTGACGAACGACCGGTGTTCGTGGCGTCCAAAGAACCGATCGGGACGGAGACCG
>JBDLIR010000270.1:0-3634 GCA_039714815.1 Actinomycetota bacterium
ACCATCGGCATCATGGCCCACCTCGACGCGGGCAAGACGACGACGACCGAACGGATCCTCTACTACACCGGCCGCACCTACAAGATGGGTGAGGTCCATGAAGGCGCGGCCGTCATGGACTGGATGGAACAGGAGCAGGAGCGGGGCATCACGATCACGTCTGCCGCCACCACCTGCGAGTGGAACGACCACACCATCAACATCATCGACACCCCCGGACACGTCGACTTCACGGTCGAGGTCGAACGGTCGTTGCGCATTCTGGACGGCGCGGTAGCGCTATTCGACGCCGTTTCGGGCGTAGAGCCGCAATCCGAGACGGTATGGCGCCAGGCCGACAAGTACGGCGTGCCCCGCATCTGCTTCATCAACAAGATGGACCGGGTCGGGGCCGATTTTCATGCTTCGGTCGCTTCGATCAAGGAGCGCCTGGGCGCCAACCCCGTTGCCGTGCAGATTCCGATGGGAGCCGAGGTCGACTTCGGAGGTGTCATCGACCTCGTCGAGATGCAGGCCATCGTCTGGCATGACGAGGAGGGCCGCCAGCGCGAGGTCGTCCCGATTCCGCCCGAGTTCAAGGATGTCGCTGAGGAGTGGCATCACAAGATGCTCGACGTCGTCGCCTCTGAAGACGAGGACCTCCTCGAGAAGTATCTACTCGACCACGACCTCGAGCCCGACGAGATCCGCACGGTCATCCGCACCGGGACGATAAACCAGGACTTCGTTCCCGTCTTGTGCGGCTCGGCGTTCAAGAACAAGGGTGTCCAGCCGTTGCTCGATGCGATCGTTGCCTATCTGCCCAGTCCGATCGATCTTCCCGCCGTGCAGGGCTTTCGTCCCGGCAAGGAGACCGAGTACCTGGAGCGCGAGCCCTCCGACTCAGAGCCGTTCAGCGCCCTCGCCTTCAAGATCATGAGCGACCCGTATGTCGGCAAGCTCACGTACTTCCGTGTCTACTCCGGCTCGGCCGGCAAGGGCGACGCCGTGCTCAACACGACCAACGGCAAGAAGGAACGCTTCGGGCGGCTGCTGCGGATGCACGCCGACAAGCAGGAGGACATCGACGAGATCGTCACCGGCGATATCGTCGCCGCAGTCGGCCTCAAATTCACCAAGACCGGTGACACCCTGGCGTTTGGCAACGCGCCCATCCAACTCGAGTCGATGACTTTCCCCGAGCCCGTGATCTCGGTCGCCATCGAGCCCAAGACGAAGTCGGATCAGGACAAGCTGGGCAATGCACTCGGCAAGTTGTCCGAGGAGGATCCCACCTTCCGCGTCCACGGCGACGAGGAAACCGGCCAGACGATCATCTCAGGGATGGGAGAGCTCCACCTCGAGATCATCGTCGATCGGCTGCTGCGCGAGTTCAAAGTCGACGCCAACGTGGGCCGTCCCCAGGTCGCGTACAGGGAGACCATCAAAAAGGCGGTCACCAAGGTCGACACCAAGTTCAAGCGGCAAACCGGCGGTTCGGGAATGTTCGCCCACGTCGTCATCGATCTCGAACCTTTGAGCCCCGGCTCCGGGTTCGTGTTCGAAGACCGCGTCAAGGGCGGCAACGTACCCCGCGAGTTCATCCCCGCCGTCGAGAAGGGCATCCGTGATGCTCTCGAAGGCGGCGTGCTCGCCGGCTACCCGCTCGTCGATCTGAAAGCCACTCTCACCGATGGGTCGTCGCACAGCGTGGATTCCAACGAGATGGCTTTCCGTATCGCAGGGTCGATGGCGCTGCAGGACGCGGCCAAGGTCGCAGGTGTAAAGCTGTTGGAGCCCGTCATGGCCCTCGAGATCGTCACGCCGGAGGAGTACATGGGTGACGTCATCGGCGACCTGTCCTCACGTCGGGGAAAGGTCGACGCAATGGAAGCCAGGGGTGGAGGCCGTGTCGTCAAGGGCGCGGCGCCACTCGCAGAGATGTTCGGCTACGTAGGCGACCTGCGATCCAGGACGCAAGGACGGGCCAACTACACGATGCAGTTCGATTCGTATCAGGAAGTTCCCACGAACGCGGCACAAGAGATTGTTGCCAAGGTTCGGGGCGAGTGATCAAGGAGTAGCCATATGGCCAAGGAGAGGTTTGAGCGTACGAAGCCGCATGTGAATGTGGGGACGATGGGTCATATTGATCATGGGAAGACGACGTTGACGGCTGCGATTACGAAGGTGTTGTCTGAGCAGGGTGTGGGGTCTACGGCGTTTACGTCGTTTGATGAGATTGATAAGGCGCCGGAGGAGCGTGAGCGGGGGATCACGATTGCGATTGCGCATGTGGAGTATGAGACGCCGAATCGTCATTATGCGCATGTGGATATGCCGGGTCATGCGGATTATGTGAAGAACATGATTACGGGGGCGGCGCAGGTGGATGGCGCGATTTTGGTGGTGTCGGCTGCGGATGGTCCGATGCCTCAGACCAGGGAGCATGTGTTGTTGGCGCGTCAGGTGGGTGTGCCGTTCATTGTGGTGTTTTTGAACAAGGTTGATCAGGTTGATGATGACGAGTTGTTGGATCTGGTTGAGCTTGAGGTGCGTGATTTGCTGACGGAGTATGAGTTTCCTGGTGATGATGTGCCGGTGGTGCGTGGTTCTGCGTTGAGGGCGTTGGAGGGTGATGCGTCTGAGGCGGAGAATGTGGTGGCGTTGATGGAGGCGGTCGATTCGTATATTCCGGAGCCGGTTCGGGATACGGAGAAGCCGTTTTTGATGCCGATCGAGGATGTGTTTTCGATTACGGGTCGGGGCACGGTGGTGACGGGTCGGGTTGAGCAGGGGATGCTCGAGACGGGTACCAAGGTGGAGATTGTGGGTATTCGTGAGTTGCAGTCCACGACGGTGACTGGGGTGGAGATGTTCCGTAAGTTGCTCGATGAGGCTCAGGCGGGCGATAACGTGGGTTTGTTGTTGCGGGGGGTTGGTAAGGAGGATGTGGAGCGGGGCCAGGTGGTGGCTGCTCCGGGTTCGATTACGCCTCATACCGATTTTGATTCTCAGGTGTATGTGTTGACCAAGGAGGAGGGTGGTCGGCATAACCCGTTTTTTGATGGGTATCGGCCGCAGTTTTATTTCCGGACGACGGATGTGACGGGGTCGATTCGTTTGGCTGAGGGCACTGAGATGGTGATGCCGGGTGATAACACTGAGATGCGGGTGGAGTTGATCGCTCCGATCGCGATGGATGAGGGGTTGCGGTTCGCGATTCGTGAGGGTGGCCGCACGGTGGGCGCGGGCCGGGTCACCAACATCGTCAAATGAAGTACCTGGTACCAGGTACCAGGTACCCGAGCGAGCAAAGCGAGCGAGTAAGTAATGGCTTCCGATAAACGACCTCCCTTGACGCTTGCCTGTGAGCAGTGCAAGCGTCGCAACTACGTGACGACCAAGAGCAAGACGAACACGCGTGAGCGGCTCGAGCTCAAGAAGTACTGCCGCTGGTGCCGCACGCACACATCACATAAGGAGACTCGCTGAAAGCGAGTCTCCTGTACGCTCGGCCTTCGGCCTCGCTTCCGGTAGTCGGTACGCATCGGCCCTTCGGGCCTCGCTATCAGTAATCGGAAGTCGCGTTTTCTACTTGGACGAGGGGATTCGCGTGCATCTCTGCTCCGAGGTTGCCCCCCACACGAATCGA
>JBDLIR010000271.1:0-3631 GCA_039714815.1 Actinomycetota bacterium
GGAATTCAGAGACGCCCTCACCAGGCGGCGGATGGTCCGCAGCTATACGGATGAACCGATCGATGCAAGCGTGCTGGAGCGGATCGTCGACGCCGGTGTGCGTGCACCGTCTGCGGGTTTCTCCCAGGGCCAGCGATTCGTCGTTGTCACGAGTGAGGCACAGCGTGTCGCGATAGCCGAGGCAGCAGGCGAACCCGAGTACGTAGCGAAGGGCTTCGACCCGTGGATATCGCAGGCGCCTGCCCACATCGTGGTCTGTGCAGACAAGGACGCCTACCTCAGGCGATACTCGGAGCCAGACAAGACCGGTGCCGACGGTGCACCATCCACAGAAGCAGATTGGCCTGTGCCGTACTGGTGGGTCGATGCGGGGGCGTCCATGATGTCGATCCTGCTCGCAGCGGTCGATGAGGGGCTGGCTGCCGGGTTCCTCGGCTCCCACAACCTGGAGATGATCCACCAGGCTCTCGGCATCCCCGATGACATCCTCATCGTGGGCGTCGTGACCGTCGGCCACCCCGCAACGGACCGCCGCTCGGGCAGCCTCACACGCGGCTGGAACATCCGCTCCACCGTCGTGTTCCACGATCACTGGACCTGATCATCAGGACTCTGGCGCTGATCTGGCTGATATATCGGCCAGATCAGCGCCAGAGTCCTGAGATGGCCGGTCTTTGGGCGTTGTGTGCCGCCTAGAATCCATCCCCTATCGAAGAAGGTCATTTCACACCATGAATCTCACCCTGACATCGCGCGGGCACTATCACCCGAAGATCGAGTTCGTCGAACGCAAGGGACTCGGGCACCCCGACACGATCTGTGATCGTCTCGCCGAAGAACTCGCACGCCAGCTCGCCACCGATTACGAGCGGTACACCGGTGCCGTCCGGCACTTCAACGTCGACAAGGCGCTGCTTGCTGCCGGCTCCGTCGATATCGACTTCGGAGGGGGCGAGGTCACGAAACCTTCGCGGCTCATCCTCGTTGGTAAGGCGACGTTCGAGTACGACTGGAAACCAGACCACGAAGCTCTCGCCAAGCAGTACCACGCACGCCTCATGGAACTCCTACCCGAAGCGTCCCCCGAAGCCTTCGACGTCGAAGTGTGGCTGAACAAGTCCTCCGACGACCTCGCTGCAGTCGTTCATGCAGAGACCATCGCTCCACTCGCCAACGACACATCGTTCGCTGCGGTCTCTATGCCCCGATCGGTTCTCGAATCCACCGTCCACTCTGTCGAGATGCACCTCAACAGCCCTGCGTACCGTGCAACAGCTCCGGTCGGGAGGGATATCAAGGTCATGGGCGCACGCAACGATGGCGACATCACCATCACGGTCGCGTGCCCGATTCTCGCTGCCCGGGTCAAGAACCGTGACGAGTACGACGGTGTTGTGAACGGTGTTCAGATCGAGGCGGCACGGGTTGCGAGCGAGATCGCTGGACGTGCTGTCCGCGTTCAGGTCAACCAGGCCGACCAGGAGGATTCGGCGTATCTCACGCTGTCTGGAACATCAGCCGAGGCAGGCGACGATGGCCAGGTCGGCCGTGGAAACCGCTTCGGTGGGTTGATCACGCCGTATCGCCCGATGAGCCTCGAGGCTGCAGCAGGCAAGAACCCCGCCGCACACGTCGGCAAGACCTACCACGCCATCGGCTACGACATCTCCCAGAGGCTTGTCGCTGAAACCTCGGCAACGGAGTCAACGATCAGGCTCCTGTCCTCCATCGGCCACTCGGTGACCGAGCCACAGCAGGTTCATATCGAGACCGCAGGCGAACCGGACCCCGGCACGGTTGCCGAGATCGCACAGGATTGCTTCGCCGACTGGTCGGGAGTAACCGAGCGTCTCGTAGCCGGCGAGTACGAGCTGTACTAGCGCAGATTCCAGAACCCAGATACCAGATCGCTCGCGGGCTCGCTTCCAGAACCCAGATACCAGATCGCTCGCTGCGCTCGCTTCCAGAAAGTATGACGCGTGATGCTTCATCTGGCATCTGGCATCTGGCATCTGGCATCTGGCAGTTTCCTAGAGGCCCCCTCTGTCTCGTACCTCGACATCTCCCGCAGCAAGCTGAGGGAGAGAAGAAAGCTGTCTCCCTCCCTCGACGAAGTCGGGGGAGGTTGCAGGTTGGGTCCGCGATCGCAGCGAGCTCAGCGAGACGGCAACTGCGCGTTCACGCCTACCGTTGTGCCACATGGCGAACTACCTCGACCTCGAAAGCACCGCGAACCCAAGGGTCAAGGCGTGGGCGGCTCTTGGCAAGCGCTCGGAACGTGATCGCACGGGAACGTTCCTCATCGAAGGAACGCGTGAGGCTCTACGCGCCAGGGATCTGCTTGACGTCGTCGAGGTCATCGTCTGCCCCGAGTACGCATCGGAGGACGTCTTCCTGCCGAGCGCCACAACCGTCAGTTCCAAAGTGTTCGACAAGATCTCGCGCAGACAGCACCCGGACGGGGTTGCGCTTGTCGCCAGAAGGCCTGATCACAGGCTGGCATCGTTCTCCCCACCGGACCCCGCTCTCGTCCTTGTCGGCGATGCCATCGAGAAACCGGGCAACATCGGCGCCATCGTGCGTACCTGCGACTCGTTCGCAGCCGGGTTCATCGGATCGTCGCTCAAGACGGACCTCGAGAACCCCAACGTGGTGCGAGCGGCCCAGGGTTCACTGTTCTCACCGCCGATCGCAACAGGTAACCGCACAGAATCGATTGCGTGGTGCACGGCCAACACGCAGGTGATCGTCGCTCATCCCGACGAGGGAGGCAGGTCCCTGTGGGATGTCGACCTCACGGGCCCGACAAGCATCGTCATCGGAGCCGAGCATGAGGGTGTCGACGCTTCATGGCTCGAAGCCGGTGAACACGTCTCCATCCCCGTCACTGGCGCAGCGGACTCCCTGAACGCCTCGGTGACAGCAGCCGTGTTCCTTGCCGAGGCGTTACGCCAGCGTTCTCAACCCTCAACCACTCCGTGAGGGTTACGGTTTCGCCAGCGTCCATACGCCGTCGCTGTCGAGCACAGCAAGGATCGCCTCGGCTGTCTCTACCACGTTGCCCGTGCTCGCCGCCTGGTTGAGCACGACATGCATAACAGGCCCACCGGCGAACAGTGTCGGGGTTTCCGCAACGCCCATCTCTGCAGCTTTCCCGGTGATCTCATCGAGAACGGCTACACCGACCGACTCGGGGGCGCTACATTCGGCTTCTCCGAGTGCCCTGGCGACGGTCGAATGCTCAACGGGGTCGAGACCTTCGATGTGCACGAGACCGAGCATCGCGTGGAGGAACCGCCCCCTGTCCTGTGGGGTTGGCAGGGACACGAACGTCGCCATCGCCTCGGCCTCTTCGCCTCGATAGAGGGGGACCCACTCGAGACCCACACCGTTGCCATCTTCTGCGAGGGCCAGCACGAACTTGTAGAACTGCCACACAGCGGGGTTCGCGAAATTGAACCACACACGTCCGTTGAACTGCATCACACGAGAGACTACCGCTTGTCGCGTTCCGGCTGTCGGCTGCCCCCTCTGTCTCGTACCTCGACATCTCCCCGGCAAGGCCGGGAGAGAGAAGACAGCAGAAGGAAACGCTGTATCGAACACATGTTCGATTACGCTGGCTGTGTGA
>JBDLIR010000272.1:0-3621 GCA_039714815.1 Actinomycetota bacterium
CCAGAAAGATGTCGCACCTCCGACGCCCAGTACGACCTCGTACCCGTCAGGCAGGTCGTACAGCGCTGAAAGGCCCTCCTGGATCGAACGAACAACACCTTTGACGCCAGCCTTGCGATGGCTGGTTCCAAGGAAGGTCGACCCCGATCCGGCGAGTTGATCGACGAACTCCGTTCTCACGCGGGACGGGCCCGACCCGAACCGGCCGTCACCGGGCAGCATGTGCGGGGGGATCGTGATCGGGGGATGCTGGTTCATGGGTATGGTTCACCTCTCACACAGGATGCATAGGGAGCGTAGTGGCCATGACGAACCGCGAATCTATCTCACAGCGAGCGATCGACGTGCGGCCGTCGGCGACGCTGGCGATCACCGCGAAGGCCAAGGCCCTCAGAGCAGCGGGGAAGCCGGTCATCGGGTTCGGCGCTGGAGAGCCCGACTTTGCGACCCCTCAACCGATCATCGACGCCGCGATCGCCGCAGCAAGCGATCCTGCATCGCACCAGTACACGCCGGCTGCGGGGTTGCCCGAGCTACGCGATGCCATTGCAGCCAAGACGCTGCGCGACTCGGGGTACGAGGTCGATCCGTCGCAGATCGTGGTGACGAACGGTGGCAAACACGCCGTGTACCAGACATGCCAGGTTCTGCTCGATCCAGGCGACGAAGTGCTGCTTCCCGCCCCGTACTGGGTGACGTACCCGAGTGCGATCGCTCTCGCCGGCGGGACGATGGTCGCGATTCCCACTGACGAGTCCACGAACTTCACGGTGTCGATCGAGGATCTCGAAGCCGCCTATACCGAACGCACCAAGATGCTCGTGTTCGTGAGCCCTTCGAACCCCACGGGTGCGGTCTATGCCGCCGACCAGGTGCGTGCGATCGGGGAGTGGGCGGCTGAGAAAGGCATCTGGGTGATGACCGATGAGATCTACGAGCATCTCGTCTACGGCGATGCGCGGTTCACGTCCATGCCGGTCGTTGTCCCCGAGATCGCGGACAGGTGCGTGGTCGTCAACGGTGTAGCGAAGACGTACGCCATGACGGGTTGGCGTGTCGGCTGGATGATCGGCCCGCCTTCGGTAACCGGCGGTGCAACACGTATCCAATCCCACCTGTCGTCGAACGTGAACAACATCGCACAACGCGCCGCACTCGCCGCCGTGAGCGGCACGCTCGACTCCGTTGTGACCATGCGGGAAGCGTTCGACCGGCGCCGCAAGACGATGCATCGCCTCCTCGTATCGATCGATGGCGTTACGTGTGTCGAGCCTGAGGGTGCGTTCTATGCGTTTCCGAACTTGCAAGGGCTGCTGCACCGCGACATCGGAGGAGCTGTTGCATCGACGACGATGGAACTCGCCGACCTGTTGCTCGAGCAGGCGAACGTTGCGATCGTACCCGGTGAAGCGTTCGGTGCTCCCGGCTACGCCAGGCTGTCGTTCGCTCTGAGCGACGACGATCTCATCGAGGGGCTCACCCGCGTCGTCGACCTGGTCAACGTTCGCTGAACGCCCTGAGAGAAGCGTAGACGGCGTCGAGGCCGCCACACAGCGGATCGATGACGCCCATGTGGCCAACGCCATCGATGATCTCGCGCGTAGCCATTGCATCGTGGGCGTTCACGTAGTCGATCGTGTGCGAGGGGTCGACGGTGTCGTCGTCCACACCGTGGACCAGGTGAACCGGCACGAGCGGTTCTCCGCCAAGCGCCGCCTTCTCCCACAGGCCCGGGTCAGCGTCATAGGTGCATCCGATGAAGGCCTCCGCGGGGTCATCGTCCGGTCTCACCGCGGCGAGCGCGGTGAGATCTGTCACGGGGGCGAGAGCGATCGCTCCAGCGAGTGTGGGGTCTTTGTGGGCAAGCTTGAGCGCAAGGTATCCGCCGGCCGAGTGTCCGATGACGACGATGCGGTCTGGATCGAAGCTGTGTGCCTCGGCGTTGTCCCTGACCCACTCCACCGCGCGCGTAACGTCGTCGAGCGCATGGGAGAACGAGCGGGGACCCCGTGTGTACTCGATGTTCGCGGTGCTCCAACCGAGTTGGGTGACAGCCGCACACAGCGGAGCCATCGTGTCACGCTTCCAGACATCCCGCCAGAATCCACCGTGGACGGCGATGGCGACGGGCGTTGACCCTTCGAGTTCAGGCCGTCGGACATCGACGAGGTGGTCGGTGCCATCCCCGTACGAGTGGATCTCGTGGGGCATCGTGATGTGGGCGGTGAGCAGGTCGATTGCGTTGGTGTAGCCGGTGGTCCCTCGCCCGTAGATCGTGGCGATGGCGGCCTCTCCCGTGACGCTGCGCTGTCTCCATTCTTCGCGTTCGTAGATATTGGAGATGTGGACCTCGACCGTCGGGATGCCGACGGCAACAAGCGCGTCGTAGATGGCGTAGCTGTAATGGGTCAGCGCGCCCGCGTTCAAGATGATGCCATCGAAGCGTCCAGATGCAGCCTGTATGGCGTCGATGATCGCTCCTTCATGGTTCGACTGGAACGTGGCGATCCCGACGCGGACACGCGCTGCGTGCTGCAGCCACTCGTTCTCGAGGGTTCGCAAGGTGTCGGAGCCGTACGTCTCGGGTTCCCTCGTTCCGAGCAAATTCAGATTGGGGCCATTGATGATCAGTATGCGCACAGGATGAGTCAAGAAGGTTCTGCGCGCTCGCGCAAATGCAGAGGCACGTGGTCGACGCGGAGTGAGGCTCCGAGTTCGCTTGTCGCTGCGTCGATGGAAGATCGAATGTGCCCACCCTCCGGCGAGATGTGGTCAGCGAGGGCAAGGGCAACGGTGTCGGGGCTGAGTTCGCGAACATCCGAGACGGCGCCGGTCATATCGGCGTCGAAGGGGATAGCGAGTTCGCCGTAGATGGGTTCGAGCACAGCGTTGATCGTCTCGGTGTCGTTGATCACGATCATCCCACCCACCTGTGCCGCGTTTCGGGAGAGCCGTTGGCCGACGCCCATGACCTTTGCGCCGCCCGCGAGATGGACGCTGTACCGGCCGGGGCAGTACTCGTCTGGCAGTTCACCGATCTCTGATGCGATGTCGAATGCGGCAAGTGTCGAGACCACCGCCCGTGCGAGCGTCTCGAACCTGGTGTGCATGGTCCGTGCAGGCTCGTCCTCGCGCACGGTCCAGGCGAATCTCACCGTTCCAGGGTGGAACACAACCGCACGGCCGCCCGCGATACGGACGGTCGTGTCGAACCCGTGGTCTTGCGCGATGTCGACTGCGTTGACGAACCCGGATCCGAGTGCGTCGTGCTTGCCGAACGCCACGACCCGATGCGGCATCCCTACTTGAAGCGTGGCGGGAAGCTCCCCCGAGCTGACGCGTTGAAGGATCGCCCGTGACATCGCGGTGTCCAGAGCGGCATCTCCCGTAAGTTCGCCGAAGATCAGATGCAGCGGTTCAGAAGCCATGGAGATACGGTAGACGGAAAGGGGATTCAGCTATCAGCCGTCAGCAAGAAGTACTTGGTCCTTGGTACTCAGTACGTGGACGGAACCTGGACCACGTTCTGTGCCTCCCTCACGGAGTGGGGGAGGTGGCCGAGCGCAGCGAGGTCGGAGGGGGAGACCACGATGATCCGCTGAGCTTGTGTGCGAGCTGAGT
>JBDLIR010000273.1:0-3613 GCA_039714815.1 Actinomycetota bacterium
GCCGACGCCGTCGAGAAGATCAGCGGAGGTGACATGAAGCCGTTCGGGTTCCTCATCGGTCAGGTGATGCGCCACATGGGCGGCAAGGCCGACCCCAAAGTCGTCCGGCAGGTCCTGGAACGAAAGACGAGTTGAGCGAACTCCCTTCTCTCTCTGAGCTTGTCCGGCTCAGAAGTGCCGAGGAAGTCGGGACGACGGACTCTCCGGCTGACGGCTGACGGCTGACGGCTGATAGCTTTCCCCTATGGAGTACCTGTGGAACGTCCTGCTCGACGCCTTTGCGTACCTGCGCGACTTTGGGCCGGATCTCCGTTCGATCATCGCTCTCACGCTCGTCGTGTCACTCGCCGCCACGGTGATCGGTGCGGGGTTCGGCATCCCCCTGGGTGTCTGGCTTGCGAGGGCGAGGTTCACCGGCCGTACCGTTGTCATGGGTGGAGTCAACGTGGGCATGGGACTGCCCCCGGTTCTCGCCGGGTTGCTCGTTCTGCTCCTGTTGTGGGGCGACGGCCCGCTCGGGGGGCTCGATCTCCTCTTCACACCGGCGGCGATGATCATCGTCCAGAGCATCCTTGCGTTCCCGATCGCGGTCGGCGTCACGGCAGCTGCCGTTTCGGGGTTCTCACCCGCAGCCGTCGAGCAGATCGCTGCACTCCGCTTGTCGACCATGCGGAGGTTCTGGCTCATCGTCTCGGAAGCACGGCCAGGTGTCATCGCCGCCGTTGCTGCAGCGTTCGGGCGTGTCATCGCAGAGGTCGGTGCCGTATTGATCGTCGGTGGCAATATCGCAGGCGAGACCAGGGTGCTCACGACTGCGATCGTTCAGGAGTCCCGGCAGGCACGCTTCGGTGCGGCTGTCGGCCTGGGTCTTGTGCTTCTCGTGCTCTCGATCCTTGTGAACGCGCTCCTGACCTGGCTCCAGGAAAGAGGAGCGAGCAGTGCCTGACACCTTCACGTTCTCGGATCTCCGGTTCCCATCTGATGGCTCGGTCATCGACGACCTGTCACTCAGTGTTTCGAGCGGCGAACGGGTCGTTCTGTACGGACCGAACGGAGGCGGCAAGACGACGATCCTGCGCCTGATCGCCGGGACGATCGGCGACAGCGAGATCTCCAATGACACGGCATACCTGCCTCAGACGCCGCACATGTTCCGGGGAACGACGCGCGCCAACCTCCTTCTCGGCCTCGTCGGGGACGAAGCTGGTGCGGCGCTTCGGCTCGCATCGGATCTCCGTGTCCACGAACTCCTCGATGCTGACGCAAGGTCGCTTTCGGGAGGGCAAGCTCAACGAGTTGCCCTGGCTCGGACGCTCGCCTCACAGAGTTCGATCGTGCTCCTCGACGAACCTCTCGCTCCGATCAACGCTGTTGACCGCGGCTACGTCGCTCGTCTGATCCGTGAGCGAACGGAGGGTCGTTCCCTGGTATGCGTCACCCACTCGATCGAGACGGTGGTCGCACTCGGCGACAGGCTCATGATCGTCGACGGTGGCGTGATCCTTCAAGACGGCGCTCCGGGTGATGTCCTCAACAACCCGGGCAACGATGCGGTGGCCGGGATCATCGGCGTCGGGAACGTCATCGAAGGCACGGTCACGGGGATCGACGATGGGATGGCCTCCGTCGACTGTGGCACGTTCGAGATGATGGTCGTGGTCGATGCTGGTGTGGGGGACACGGTGCGGATCAGGTTCGGGGCTGAAAGCGTGGCGCTGTACGCCGATCCGCCGCATGGCGGTTCCCAGCGGAACGCGATCAGCGGGACCGTTCGCGAAGTGATCAGGCGGGGAAGGCTTCTCGAGGTGATCGTTGATGCCGGGGTATCGATCGCCGCTCTCGTCACGCCTGGCGCGCTCGATGCCCTCGAGATGGCCGTCGGAGACCCCGTGTGGGCTGCCATCAAGACAGCGTCGCTGAGTGCAATGCGTATCAGCCGATGAGGCGCTTGACCGGGTTGCTGGCGGTGTTGACGTTGCTCGTCTCGGCGTGTGCGTCGTCAGGTGGCGACCGTGTGGTCGTCGCAGCTGGTACGACCGTGGTCGATTCGGGTTTGGTTGAGTATCTCACTGCCGCATATGTCGAGGACGGCGGCCGTGGCGACATCGATGTCATCGCGCTCTCTTCGCAGCAGTCCCTCGCCTACGCGACCGCTGGCAACGCAGACATCACGATCACTCATGAGAAGGATCTGCTCACGTCGTTCCTGTCAGAGACGCCTGCCGCCGTGTCGTCTCCCGTTTTCGCAAGTCGCTTTGGGTACGTCGCCTCACCCGATCTGAGATTCCCGCTCCCCACCGTCGAGTCGATCCTGGAGACCGTTGCTTCAGAGGGCATCGTCTTCGCGTCGAGAGATGACGGTTCGGGAACGTATTCGAGAGAGGTTGCGATGTGGAACACTGTCGGGGTCGATCCCACGGGTGAGCCGTGGTACGTCCGCACCGGGACGGGGATGGGCGACACCCTGCTCGTGACGGACCAACGCGGGGGAGTGACGCTCGCGGAGATCGGCGCCTATCTGGCTGCCGCCGACGAACTCTCGCTCGTTCCCGTAGACGACGGATCTGATCCGCGGCTCGTGAACCCGTACGACATCACCGTCGTCGACCCGCCCGGCAATGAGGCTGCGGTCGAGTTCTTCGCCTGGTTGACATCTGAGCCGGGGAGGGAGGCGATCGTTTCGGCGAACGAGGAGCTTTTCGGAACCAGCGTGTATCAACTGCCGTAGCGACGGTTGCTCATGACTCCGCGGCAGTGGCATCATGGGGGTATCAACAACCAGGAGTGAACGTGACCCGTCACAAGGTCGTGATCGCAGAACAGATCGCAGATGCCGGTATCGAAGCGCTCGAGAAGTCGTGTGACGTCGTTGTCCTCGTCGGCGAACCCCGCATTCGGGTGATGGAGGAGATGGCAACGGCGTCGGCCCTCATCGTGAGATCCGCAACGAAGGTCGATGAGGAGATGATCACTACCTCACCGAACCTCGCGGTCATCGGCAGGGCAGGCATCGGCGTCGACAACATCGATGTCGACGCAGCGACGCGCAACGGTGTGATGGTCGTCAACGCTCCAGATGCGAACACGATCTCCGCTGCGGAGCACACCATGGCGTTGATCCTCGCCCAGGCCCGCCACGTTGCCAAAGCTGATCTCTCGTTGCGCGAGCACCGGTGGGATCGCAAGCAATTCGTCGGTATCGAGCTGCACGGCAAGACCCTCGGCATCCTCGGTCTCGGCAAGATCGGCACCTACGTCGCCCAGCGGGCCGCGGCCTTCGGGATGAAGATCATCGCGTACGACCCGTATGTGTCGTCTGACCGGGCGAGACGCCTCGAGGTTGAGATGATGCCCCTCGAGGATGTGATCGCATCCTCCGACTTCATCACGATCCATCTTCCGCGCACTCCCCAGACAGAGAATCTCATCAACGCAGCGGCGATCGACCGGATGAAGGACGGTGTTCGTATCGTCAATGTTGCTCGCGGCGGCATCGTGTCTGAAGCCGACCTTGCCGAAGCGGTCGTCACAGGGAAGATCGCGGGCGCCGCGGTCGATGTGTTCGACAGCGAACCCAAGACCGACAGCCCGCTGTTCGATCTCCCTCAGGTCA
>JBDLIR010000274.1:0-3601 GCA_039714815.1 Actinomycetota bacterium
CGACGCAGGACGTTGACAAGATGCTTGATACTTTCGCCGCGTGCCGTGAACGAATCGCTGACTCAGGGGCACTCATCGCGATCGAACACTGCCCTTTCGTACAGAACGTGGACGAACTCGCTGGCGATGGCACGCTTGTGCATCGGCATGAACTTCACGAAATCACCGAGACCTGACACACCCACGCCCTTGACGATACGGTCGACATCGATGATCGAGAAATTGAGTTCCGCTGCCAGATCGACGAGGGCAAGTGCGAATTCACGGCGCCGCGTGCGGTGCGGACTGTGGCTCAGCTGGTAGTCGAGCACCTGTCGTCCTGGATCGACTGTCAGCGAATTGAACACGACCACCTCGGCGCCAACCTCAGTTCTGAGGAGGCTGACGATGCGGGACAGATTCGCCATCGACGCCTCAAGGCTGATCTTTCCCAACTTCTCGAAGTTGCTGCCGAACCACTTGACTGTGTCGAGATCACCAAGGGTTCCCGCAATGTCGCCAGTCAGCCAGAAGCCACCAGGATCGACCAGGAATCCATGCTCCCGCTGGCGGTAGAGCGTGCGGACGAGGTCCGAGGAGATGGAAAGGACCACAACATTCTTGGGAAACGATCCGAGCCATTCGAGGTCAGGAATGGTGAATTCGGATTCGAACAAGACTGGACGATTGACTGCGGGATCGAGGTGGAGACGCTGGCGTACCTCGGCGAATTCGTCGAGATCGACGCCTTCCCATGATTGGAGGATCAGATCGGAGTGCGTGAACTGGGCGCGGCCGGCAGCAAACGCCGCTCCCGTCGCTGCGGTGTACTTCTGAAGACCTGCGGCAGCCTCGGCGATTGCCCAAACATCGCAGCCACCGAAACCATACACACCGAACCGACTGTGGTCTCCGCGAAACGCTGTTGCCGTTGTGTGCTTCACGATTCCAGAAGAGCGAAAGAGTGCTTGATCACGCTTGTCCCGAAGAAGCCGTTCGATTCCGTTGCCCTCGCCGGTGACACGCCGCAATGTGCGAACCGCGCGCCTTCTGATCCGGCTCATTTGCGATGTCCCGACCGGAGATTCGCTGACGATGGCACTTGGTGAGTGCTTTCGCTCATGAGTCGAACACGCGTACCCCGGTACGGAAGTCCTCCACAGCGTCGTCAATGAATGCTTGCTCAACTGACGAGGACGTGGCAACCGCCGCTATGGAGCCAGCCGACACCGGGGCTCCCTCCGGTATCAGAATCTCTTGGAGGACCACGGTGCCGCCAGCGACAACCGATACGTCGATCGGGCTCAACGTCCTCGATCGCTTCGGTTTCGCGCGACGGCGTGATCGGCCACGATCCTTTGGCGCCTCGACAAGATCGAATCGGTGGGTGCTCCTGTCGAATCTCACCTCGAACATGACATCGCCGTCGTGCACTTCATCGCCTGACCGGAAATGCCACTTTGCGATCACGCCGTTCGTGGTCCTTCGATCGAACTGGGGGACACGCACAGTCATGACCGGTGCTTGGAGGGTCTTGCCGAACGCCCCGGACTGGTCAATCGCGAGCACTGCCTCTTCGGTGACGAAGTCAATTGCTGCAGCCGCGAGTTGGCATGGAGCAGGCACATTGTCCGCCGCACCCACTTCGGCAACCGCACCGTCGACGTCGACAACCGATAGGCCGGCGTCTCCTGCCATCTGCTCCAATCCAACGATCGCTTGATGAGCCCGGACCGCGTAGTTGTCAATAGTTCCCGGATATCGGTGGGTTCGATCGGTTGGGTCGTACGTGGATACGTTGTACACGACAACATGGTGTCCCCGGCTCGTCAAGACTTCGGCGATTCGAGTCAGGTTCTCGAGGGACTCTGCGACCTCAAGGTTGGGCAAGGGCTCGAATCCGTCGTGCAGCCAGTCGATGACCGACTGGGGCCACTGTCGTAGCCGATCACTGCTCAGCTGTATCAACCATCCCGACTTCCGGTGTCGCCAAGGCGGAGGACCTGCCAGGTCCGGTTCGAGGGAAAGCAACACGACATGGACATCTGGTTCGACAAGAGGTGACCGGCGCCGCTCTTCGAGGATCGGAGGAAGATCGATGGCGCCCCCGACGTCATCGGCCATGAGATCCTGAAGAAGGACATCTGAACGGCGAGGTTCCACGCGAACGACGGCATCTTCCCCAAGGCGCCCTTCCAGCAAACTGGGTCGACCGATTGTGCTCAACACGTCTGGAGAAGTGAACAGGACTATGCGTTCGGTCCCATGGCCTGACGACCGTGACGACAACGGTGCTCCGCTCTCTGTTTCGCTCATATACCCCGCCCGATGACGCGAAAGCATACACGCGGACGCTGTGGCTGTCGTTTGTGGACGGGTCCTACCGACGATCCGTGACCACTCCGGATACCGTCAAGTGCGGTTCCGCCGCGCTGGAAATACCCAGAATCCCGTACCGAGCACGTGTCGACGAGGTAGCTTGCCCAGATGGGAGAGAACGGACGGAAGAGCGTCGTGGCACGGACTTCGACTCGATACCTTGACCGTATCGGACGTCGCGCGACCGCGCCGCTTCGCTACGAGCCAAAGTTTCTCATCATCGGCGGGATCAGGTGCGGCACGACGTCCTTGATCCGTTACCTCGGCCAGCATCCATGTGTCAGGATCCCCGCGACCAAGGAAGTCCACTACTTCGACTGGAATTTCCACCGGGGGAGGAATTGGTATCGTTCTTGGTTCCCGCTCGACCTGGAACGCGGTAATAGCGATGTGATCGCTGGGGAATCCAGTCCCGCGTATCTCATGGATCCGCACGTGCCTGAACGCGTAGCTGAGACAATGCCCGATGCACGCATCATTCTGCTTGTGCGCGACCCGGTCGAACGGGCACACTCGCACTTTCGGCTCCGAAGGAGCAGAGGGTTCGAGCCGAGGGAGAGCTTCTCCGAGGCACTTGCCGATGAGCCGCGACGAATGAAGGCGGCCATGGCTCCTGGGAAGCGAAGTGGCGTTCTCCTGGATAGCTATTTCCACCAAGGGGAGTACGTGGTGGGGCTCGAACGTTGGCTTGCCCACTTCGATCAGGATCAGATCCTGATCATCCAGAGCGAGCGCTTCTTTGCTGACCCCGCAGCCAGCCACGGCGAAGTACTCGAGTTCCTCGACCTGGCACCCCACGATGTGGGCCAATACGACGTGCACAACGCCGCGCCAGCCGCAAACATCGATCCCGACCTGCGGTCCATCCTTTCGCGGCGATACGGCGAGGCAAATGCTCGCTTCTACGAGATGATCGGCCAGGACTTCGGCTGGACATAGGTGGTCGTGCCACTGCCATGTGAGCAGACGAGCGCGCATCGACGCCGCACTTCATCAACAGGTCGGAGCGATGCCGCTTCTGGACCCCATCGATGGATCGGTCCGGTCTCCAATGACTGCGCCAGTTGACACGTTCCGCTTGGATCATGTCGTGTTCTGCCATCTGCCCTGATCTCTATCACGCGAGTCAGCGATGCCTTGGAGAGCGGAAACGTCATGCGCGCTGCCCCGAGCCAAGATGGATCGATCCCGGTTCATAGTCGAGTACGTACGGTTGCACGTCAGACGCCCCTTGTACTCCGCG
>JBDLIR010000275.1:0-3590 GCA_039714815.1 Actinomycetota bacterium
ACGGTTCCGTCAGTTGGCAATGCTGAGTCTCCACGGATGATCCATCCGGCTTCTCGACACGCTGGACGAAGTCGCACTCGGCAAACATCAGTTCAACACCAGCCGGGTTGTCAGCAAATGCGACCGGCACGACCGTCTCGAACGGCCCTTCTACTCGGTCAACAGATGCTTTCGCTAGAGCTGGAACTGTCATGGCCAGCAGCAGCCCAATAGTCGCTCCAACTACAAGTAATCGTCTCATGTGTTCGCCTTCCCTCGAATCATGATCCCCCCTGCGGCGGGCTGCTCTCAAAGCTACACGGTGATTCTGGCCGATGGGTAGGAATCTTGTATTGATTGCCGATGGGCAAGAACTGTCCGTCGATCAGTCATGCGCATCCGCCAATACGGCACAGCCATATGTCAGGATATGCGTGGGCCTACGAGACGACCTCGACCGAAAGCGTTGCTACTTCTGACCCACGAGTGACAGTGAATGTCCAGCATCCCTCGACTGTGAACGCCCATCCGGTGCCCCACTCGTCGCCGGGGGCATCCCAGTTGGACCCATCGTGTGGTTGAGGACCAAAGAGTGGGTCGATGACGGTACCGTTTGAGTGCTTGACCGCCACGGTGAAATCACCTTGCCCGGTCACGGACCAGACCACCTTCACCTCGTCCCACTGGGGAATCCGTACCGGCTGGTTGGCTGGGATGTCGGTGAACCAGAGCGACCAAGCCTCAAACTGGTCGGTCGTCTCAAGCTGGGCTTCGCCAGCGTTGCTGGTTGTCTGAGCTGGCGAACACTCTTCGGTGCCTGACGAGCAAGCCCCTAGGACTAGGAGCAGAGCGACGACGAGACCGGATATACGCATGCGTCACCGTATCACGTCCCGCCGTAACCAGCCATGGGTGCGGTTCACATGTGGGGCCAAGGTGCCGATATGGGCGGTGATGCCTGGTAGCGCTCGGCTGTCGTGTGGAATTGGTCAGGACGTGTGTTTGTTGCGGCGTTGGAAGTGTCCGTAGAGGAACTGTTGCGTAGCGCCGGTAGGGGTGTGATGCGTCTCATGCTGGAAGTCCACGGCTTCGAACTCGTGCCCAAGCGTTCGGCTCAGCGCCTCAGGTCCGTAGCGTTGCACCGGTAGACCGCTGCACTTGTCGGGTCCGTCGAGTGCGAACGTCGCGATGATGACATGGCCTCCGATCGATACGGCGGCGTTGAGACGTTCCACGTACCGGTCCTGGTCGGCGGGATCGACGAGGAAGTGGAGCACTGCGCGGTCATGCCACAAATCGAACGTGGCATCGAAGCGCTGCCGTAGCACGTCGCCCTCAATCCATGTCACCTCATCTGCTCGGTCACCGAGCCGCTCGCACCCATACCCGATTGCCACAGAGGACAAGTCGAGAACCGTCAGATTCGTGAAGCCTTCGTCGAGGAGACAGTCCGTCAACCGCGAACAGCCACCGCCGACATCGACGACGGATGCATCAGAACCAAGCCCGGTGGCTGCAACGAACGACAGCGAAAGCGCCGGGTACTCCTGATACCAACTCACCAACTCGGGCACACGATTGCGATACACCGCGTCCCAATGCTGCTGCGAGGACAATCCTCTCACGCTCCCTTCAAAGTGGCAAGGCCACCGAGCCAGCCACATCCGTATCTGAGCCTATCCAACCAGATTCGGCCCTGGCTCGCCGACGATTATCAGCTCGTACGGAGACGAACAACCAACCCAGCCGATGACCAACCAGTGGACAGCCGACCAGCCCGGTCCAACATAGGTGCCGATATGGGCGGGCCGAAGCCGTTGCGGCTTGTCAGGCCCGGCTTGCGTAGTAGAACTTGTCAAACGGCCAGTCCGATGCAAGCCACGCATTGAGAGCCTCCCAGACAATCGAGTCCATCTCCGAACGACTTTCGGCAACCCATGAGCGCGCGACAGCGTCATAGTCGTCGTCCTTGTATCCCTCGGCCTGTCGTTCGATGTACACGCACCCGATGACCGTGTCTCCGTCGAGAATCGAATAGACGAACGATTCCCGGTTGGCGAACTCTCCGGCGAACAACTCCATGTCCTTCATGTTGTCTTCTACCGACATCGGTATCGGCCAACTGGTCCAGTCCATCCCCGGGGTGGACTTGATGTGATCGATGCTCGGCATCCATGCGGCGTGGTCCCGCTCATTGTGGACCGGGCCGAGTGGTTCGAGATGAAACCCAGGCCCTTCGTAAGTCAACGGAACTTCGAAGTCGGCCGGGACGAATGGCTGTGACATGTTGCGATCCTACTAGGCAAGGACCGCTCCATGACAAGCAGTATGCCCCTTGCGCTGAACTGCATATGTGCCGTTATGGATGGCCTACTCGGCTGTGTTCGGGACTCCGGAGATTCGTAGGCGCATGTGCACCCGCGTGTTCCAATCGAGTCCCGCTTCGCCCTGTTCCCGAGCAACTGTCCTCATGTCGTTGGTCCATTGTTCCGGCGGAATGATCTCAAATCCGAGCTGCTCATACCAAGGTTGATTCCATTCGATATCGGATTGGGTGCTGAGAACGATTGACTCCTCACGGCGAACGCGGGCATCAATGATGATGCGGGCGATAAGAGCGGTTCCGATGCCCCGACGTTGCATCGATGGCGAAACCGCGATCTGGCCGATGCAAAGTTCGCCCTCGGACCGAGTGAGAAACACCCACCCCACGACATCTCCGTCGAATTCGGCCACAAGGATTCGTCCCTCCTCGACTGCACGCTCGGCTGGCCCATCGGGAATCACTCCCATCTTGCCAAACTCAGCATGGCCTGCATCGACAAACTGATCCTGTGTCGCCAGATCAATGTCGCGACATCGGGCAATGTCGCCAGAGTGTCCGGCCCGGACTTTCAATCGAGGGAGCACTCGCAGAATCTACACCCGCCACAGAAGGGGTGGCACTACGTTGGGCCATAGGTGCCGATATGTGCGGCTATGGGCTGGCTGTCGTTGTCGGTGTGGAGTCCGGAGGGAACTCTGAGCGGTCTACGCTATCTTGGGAGGTCCACACGTACTCGGTTGCCTCGAAGTGCTGGATCTGACACAGGTGAAGTGCGTTGTAGTCATCGGTACCCCAGGATGCCTCCCAGCCAACGTCATAGAGATCGAGAGTGAACGAGGTCACCCCAGCTTGCTCAGCGCAGGCTTCCCACCGAGCTGCTGCTTCCCTTCGCTCCTCGGCTGAGACAACACCGTCGTGGAACGCGGCTTCCTGCTCCGGAGGCAGTGCGAGTCCGACCTCTTGGGCTAGCGCCAAGGCAGGGTCCGAAGGCTCGCTTCCGGTGAGATCTGCCACGAAGAATCCTGCGATAAAGGCGATAACCAGTCCGACGACGAACGCAGTAGTCCCGAGCGAAGTTCGAGTGTCGGTGTGCTCAGAATCGGTCACAATTTCCCCTCGGGACGGCGGACCCAAATCGTACTGACAGTCTCGCGGACACCTCCATAGCCGGCATCCCGAGCGGTCGCATATGTGCCGTTATGTGCGCGTGGATCAGTGGACTGTGAAGTGCTTGACGCTGGTCTCTCGGTCGACGAGGTATCTGTCGTCTTCGGGATAGAACACC
>JBDLIR010000276.1:0-3572 GCA_039714815.1 Actinomycetota bacterium
ATCGACGACATCGGGCCAGGGAAGTCGATCTATGTGTGGTGGGAAGCCGTCATGGGGTACCTGTCTGCGCCCCAGGAATGGGCGGAACGTCAAGGGACACCTGACGCATGGAAGGACTGGTGGGAAGATCCCGATGCCGAATCGTTCTACTTCGTCGGCAAAGACAACATCCCGTTCCACGCGATCTACTGGCCGGCGCTGATCCTCGGACACGGGGGCCTCAACATGCCGACCAACATCCCTGCCAACCAGTACGTGACGTTCGGTGGTGCGAAAGCGTCCAAGTCACGCGGTGTCGGAAGGCCCCTTGGCTGGTATCTCGACAGGTTCGAGCCAGATGCCCTGCGGTATGCGATCGCACAGACCTTGCCGGAGTCGAACGATTCAGACCTCTCCGACGACGAGATCGTGCGACGAATCAACGAGGAATTGGTTGCTACCTGGGGGAACCTCGTCAACAGGGTCGTTGCGATGACGAACCGGTACTTCGACGGTTTCGTGCCAACGCCGGGCGATCTCACCGACGCGGATACCGCAGCGCTCGCATCACGACAGACAGCGCTCGATGATGTGGATGAGAACCTGGCAGCGGTCAGGCTGCGTGCCGGGATCGCAAGAGCCATGAAGATGGCGAGTAGCGCCAACGCCTACCTCAACGATCTCGCTCCTTGGACGACCGCCAAGACAGACATGGAACGCACGGGAACGACCTTGTGGATCGCTCACCAGATGATCGCGGCTACGGCTGTCTCCCTCGCTCCTTACCTGCCCGCAACGAGCGTGCGGGTCCTGCAGGCGCAGGGCATCGAGTCCCCAGATTCGGGGCCCGTGTGGGGCGTGCCCTCCGTGGTCGAAGGAACACACCTGGCCGACCTGGGCCCGTTGTTCGCAAAGGTCGAGTTGGACCCAGAGGATTGACCATGGCCCAGCCACACTGGGTCGACTCTCACGGCCACCTGTTCCTCATCGAAGACGATGCCGAGAGAGTTCTCGACCGTGCAACGGCTCAGGGAGTCGGGTGGATGATGTGCCCGGGTGTCGATGTCGCAACGAGCGAGGCGTCGGCAGGCTATGCCGCGAGATTCCCTGACAGGGTGCAGTGGGCGGCGGGTTTGCACCCTCATGACGCTGAGGACTGGCCAAACGTGGCAGACAGGATCGCGGAACTGGCACAAGACGCCGACGCGATCGGTGAATGCGGACTCGATTGGTACCGCAACCTCGCGCCCCGCGATAGTCAGCTCGCGGCGTTCACCGACCAGATCGACATCGCACGATCGCTCGACAAGCCGATAATCATCCACTGCAGAGATGCTTTCCGCGACCTGTTCTCCATCCTCGAGAGCGCCGATCTCGGACACAAGGCGGTCCTGCACTGCTGGACCGGTGGGTCGAAGTGGACGAAACGGTTCGCACAGCTTGGTGTCACGTTCTCATATGCGGGGGCTCTGACCTACGGCAGTGACGACACGCTGCGGCTCGGCGCGCGGTTCGCTCCTCCGGAACGGACCATGGTCGAGACCGATAGCCCGTACCTGACCCCTGAACCGTTGCGAGAGCAGCCCAACGAGCCCGCGAACGTTCCTCTGACAGGTGCGGTGCTCGCCGATGTGTGGGGTCTGCCTGTCGAGAAGGTCGCAGAGTTGACAAGCGCAACCGCTGCCGGGGTCTTCGGTGATCCGCGTGGGTGAGGGCTCTCCCCAGGGACGTGGTGAGATCAAGGGCCTGCTTGACGCCGCGGGACACAGACCGAACAAGAGCCTGGGCCAGAATTTCCTCACTGATCCGAACATCGTCAACAAGATCGTCTCGCTCGCCAGGATCGACGGTGATGTCAACGTGGTGGAGATCGGCGCCGGCACCGGAACGCTCACCGGGGCGCTCGCCGAAGCCGCACGCAGCGTGGTCGCCTATGAGGTCGACCCCCACCTCGAACCGATCCTGCAAGCGACCGTCGGTGACAGGCCGAATGTCGACATCCGAATCGCCGATGCGTCCGGGATCCGTCTCGAGGACGAACTCCCCGGGGCACCGTGGACCCTCGTCGCGAATCTGCCGTACAACGTCGGCACGGGCATCGTGCTCGACGCCCTCACCGGATCGCCGAAGGTCTCGTCGTTCGTCGTGATGGTGCAACGAGAGGTCGCGGACCGGATGCTCGCGCAACCGGGATCGAAGATCTACGGCCTGCCTTCGGTGGTGGTCGGCCTGTACGCAAAGGGATCTCTGGCGTTCACCGTCTCTCCCCAGGTGTTCGAACCTCAGCCGAAGGTCGAATCGGCGGTCATCCTCCTCGACAGAGTCGAGCCAGACCGCTATGCGCAACGGGCGATCGCCATCGCCGGCGCTGCGTTCTCTCAACGCCGCAAGATGCTTCGGAGGTCTCTTTCATCCGTGTTGGGCGACCCGGCGGCTACGATCGCTGCTGCGGGCATAGATCCGACGATGCGCGCCGAGGACCTCGCCCCAGACGAGTTCGTCGCGATAGCACGGGCGGAGGAGGCTTCATGATGCGAGCAAGGGCGTTCGCAAAGGTGAACCTCGCGCTCGCGGTCTATCCACCGTCGGCTGACGGGTATCACCCGCTGGCTGGCATCTTCCAATCGGTCTCTCTGTTCGACACCGTTGCGGTCGGAGGAGCGAGCCAGGACCAGGTGACCGTCTCGAACGATGAGGCGCCGGCAGACGAGTCGAACCTTGCGTTCAAGGCTGTCGATGCCGTGCGGAGGCTGGCACGCGTGACGACGCCGATGGCGGTTGACCTCACGAAGCGTATCCCTTCCGGTGCAGGGCTTGGTGGGGGGAGTGCTGATGCGGCAGCGGCGCTCGGGTTGATGGTCGAGCGGTTCGGGGTCGATGAAGAGGGGGCCGCAGACATCGCAGAGTCGCTCGGCTCCGATGTCCCGTTCTCCTATGTGGGTGGATCGCGTCAGGTTCGAGGAAGAGGGGAGCGTCTGACCGTGATCGAGCCGATCGATGGTTTCGCCCTCGCCATCGTCGTACCTCCGTTCTCCCTGTCGACGCCTGAGGTGTTTCGACGCTGGGATTCCCTCGATGGGCCCACGGGCGAGGTGATGCCAGACTCGGCGCTTCCACCGCGGCTTCGGGGCGGCCTGCCGATCCGCAACGATCTGTATCCCGCGGCGGTCGCGGTTGACGCCAGGGTCGCTGACTGGAAGGACGAACTCTCCGCCTTGTGGGGGACCCACGTGGCGATGACGGGTTCAGGCTCCGCCCTGTTCTCCTACTTCTCGACGCTCGACGAGGCCCGCGACGCCACCGACGCCGTCGCTTTGCCCGTGCGCGCCGCAGAGGCTGTCGAACCCGTCGACCGGGGTTGGGAACGTCTCCCAGAGAACGGAACACAGACGTAAGTCGTAAATCGTAAATCGTAAATCACAAGAAGCGGAAGGCGGAATTCGGACAGCGTAGATCGTAAATCGTAGATCGGAAGCCCCCTCCGACCTCGCTGCGCTCGGCCACCTCCCCCGACTTCGTCGAGGGAGGGAAGCAGCTTTCCTCCTCTCCCTCAGCTTGCTGGGGGAGATGTCGAGGAACGAGACAGAGGGGGC
>JBDLIR010000277.1:0-3570 GCA_039714815.1 Actinomycetota bacterium
CGATTGCCGAGATACAGTCTTCTTCGTCGGTGAGAACCTCAAGAACGCGGACTGGGTAGAGACCAGGGCTAGCCAGGAACTCGATAAGTCCGAATAGGGGAAGGCTTTCACGCAGGTACTCCTCATTGGCATACACGCTGCGGAACGCGTCCTCGTCCTGGTCGTAGATCGCCTGGAGGCGCCGGTGTTCGAGGTCCTCGAAGATTGCCTGGATCTCGGAGATGCGGTCTACCGTGGTCGTCGTTATGGGAGCCGTGGTGGTCGTCGCTGGGAGTGTTGTCGTGGTCGTCGGCAGTGTCTCCGGAACCGAAGGTGCGGTTGCGGGAGTCCCGTCCACGGTGGTGCAGCTCGCGGCGAGAGCGGCGAATCCGAGCGTGAGAGCAGCAATTCCATTTCGCATCTGGTTCCACCATACGCGATTCGACGGCCATCTCAAGGGGTCTGGAAGCAAGGATTTCCCGTTCCGTTACCGTTGCACTGTGACAGGTGAGGCCAACCGTGCATAGAACCATTGTTCTACTTGCGACTGCCATGCTGGCGATGGCACTCTATCTCGCGAACATGGCGTGGTGGATCGAGACGGAGATCCTCGACCCGGAGCGCTTCGTGGCAACCACGGTCGAAGCGATGGAAGATGACACCACACGCGATGCCGCGGCGGCGATCATCGTGGACAAACTGGCCGATGAGTTCCCGCTCCTGCGGTTACTCGAATCGGCATTGGTCGGACTCTTCTCCGACCTCTTGGGCCGCGATGTGATCGAACCGCTCATCGTGACAACATCCGCAGATGTACACCGCCGCATCATCGAAGGCGACCAGAGCGCCCTCATCGTCAATCTCGACCCGTATCGGGAGCTGCTTCTCGCACCGCTCGAGTCGCTGTCTCCCGAACTTGCGGCCCGTGTCCCTGAGGACTGGTTCCGAGCGGTCGAAGTGTTCGAGGAGGGAACCTTGCGAGACCTTTCCACCTACGCGAGGAACACGAGGACGACAGCGATCGCCGCGACGCTCCTATCGATTGGGCTTGTCGTGACCCTCTTCGTGCAATCGAAGACGTGGTCTTCGGCATTCATGGCTGTCGGGTTCGCCTTCGTGCTCGCGGGAGGCATTTCAGCTCTCATCGTTCCCGGCGCAAGGTCGACAGCAGCGGTCTTCGTCGAAGACGAACCCGGCACTGTGCTGCTCACCGGGGTATTCGATGCGTTCACGCAGCCGCTGACAAGTCGTTCCCTCGCGATCCTCGCCGCGGGCGGGTTGCTATTCGTCGTGGGCTTGCTCGGCTGGCTGATCAACAGCGGCAGGCGTTCGGTGACCGCCTAGAACGACCTACCGGTGCGTCACTCGAGCGCGGCTGTCATGTATCGGATGGCCTCAGCAACGCTGTCCGTGATCGTCACGATGCCCGGATCTGTTCCGAGCGATCTCTCCAGGAGCGGAACGATCGTCGTCCACGGTTCTCCAACGGCGACAATCGGCTTGCGCGTTCCGTCAGAGAACGGCGCGACGAAGGCGAGGTTCCATGCAACGAGGAGTTCGGTCGCGGTACCGAGGCTTCCCCATAGTGCGATAGCTCCGTCTGCCTCGTTGGCCAGGCGGCCGATCCGTTCGACGAGCGACCCCGCTCGGCGTTCTTCGACAACGTGTTCGTTGGCTCCAACCCTGCGCGGGAACACATCCGGCGCTGTGACTCCGATGACATGTCCATCTGCACGCCTGGCACCTGCAGACACTGCTTCCATCGTCCCCCCATAGCCACCCGTAGCCACGGCGAATCCGGCGCGTGCAAGCATTTCTCCACAGAGGACCGCTTCCTCGAAGTGCGGGCTACCAGGGAGAGAGAGCGAAGCACCGAAGACGGCAATCGTTCGAGTCATGGTGTCATCGTACCGGCGGGCGGTCGTGTCTGATCTCGCGATATGGTTGCGCAATGCAGGAATCGCCACAACCGCCACGCGCAGAGCGCAAGGACACTATCCGCACTCTCCACGGAGAGACCGTTACCGACCCATACGCATGGCTCCGGGACAAATCCAACTCTGTTGTGATAGAGCATCTCGTGGCAGAGAATGAGCACACAGCGGCCGTTCTTGCTCCCACGGTCCCACTCCAGGAGGAGATCTTCGAAGAGATCAAGAGGCGAACACTCGAGACGGATCTCGCAGTTCCAGCCCGAAGGGGAGAGTGGTGGTACACCACGAAGACCGAGGAAGGGAAATCCTACGGGATCTGGGTGAGGATGCACGGTTCGTCCGATGCTGACGAACAGTTGATACTGGACGAGAACGTCGAGGCTGAGGGGGAGAGCTACTTTCGGCTCGGCAACATGGCGATCAGCGCCGACCACGCCTATGCCGCCTATTCGATCGACACATCTGGAGCCGAGGCGTACACGACGAAGATCAGGGACATCAGCACCGGTGAAGACCTTCCGGACGTGCTCGAGGAGTGCCGCTACGGGCTTGCGTGGTCCCATGACGGGCGATACCTCTTCTACACGATCGCGGATGAGGCGCTGAGGCCCTTCCAGGTCTGGCGGCACGAGGTTGGCACGGCCCAGTCCCTAGACGAGTTGGTGATACAGGAGGATGATGAGCGGTACTACCTCGACATCTCCCGAACGCGTTCTGGCGAGTTCATCATCATCGATGCGGGTTCGTCGATAACGCACTCGGCCTGGGTGGTCCCGACCCGGTCGCCGCTCGACCAGCCACGCGAGGTGCTCCCTCGTGTCGAGGGGGTGGAGTACACGCTCGATCACCGGGGTGACGCCTTCTGGGCCGTCATCAACGATGCGGGGGCCGACGGCAGGCTGACAACCATCCCCATCGAAGGCGGTGCTCCTGTCGAGGTGATCCCCCATTCAGCGGGTCGCAAGCTCTCTGCCCCGATGTGCTTCGCCGATCATGTGCTCGTTTGGGGGAGAGAGCGCGGGCTTCCCGCTGTGTTCGCCCTTGGCGACGATGGCCTCGTCGCGATCACGTTCGACGAACCTGTGTATCAGATCGCCCCGGATACGAACTACGAATTCGATACGCACACTCTCCGGTTTGCATTCGAATCGTTCGTCACGCCGAGGTCGATCCTCGATCTGAACCTTGAAACCGATGAGCGGACCTTGCTCAAGACAACGCCTGTGCTCGGCGGGTACGACCCGACCGGGTACACACAGGAGCGTGTCTGGGCAACGGCGCGAGATGGCGAGTCGATTCCCATCAGCCTCGTGAGTCACAACGATGTGGCGCGTGACGGATCGGCGCCGATGGTGCTGTACGCGTACGGCTCGTATGAAGTGTCGATGCCCGCCCGGTTCTCGATTCCCCGCTTGAGTCTGCTCGACAGAGGTGTCGTGTATGCGATCGCCCATGTTCGTGGTGGCGGAGAAATGGGGAAGCGCTGGTACACCCATGGGAAGTTCGAGCACAAGCCGAACACCTTCTCAGATCTCGTTGATGCCGCTGGCGTTCTCGCAAGCGGCCTGTACTGCGACCGGGATCGGATCGCGATCAGGGGGGCATCGGCCGGTGGCCTCACGGTCGGCGCCGCGGTCAACCTGGCTCCGGAATCGTT
>JBDLIR010000278.1:0-3570 GCA_039714815.1 Actinomycetota bacterium
AGCTGAGGGAGAGAAAGCCGGCGAAGACCGGGTTTCAAGCTGTCCCGAGCGTCCAGTCGGCTTCGTTCCTGTACGAGGTAGGGCTGAAGGCCAGCCATGCCTCCTTCACTTCTTCGAGGGCCTCCGGGGTAGGCACGTCGACGGAGGTGAGCTTCCGCGACTCCCCGACACCGTATGCGTCTGTCCGCTCACCGTCTACAGACGGGGCCGAGAGATCGCTGGTGCCGATTCCCAGACTGTCGAACAGGCGAGCAGCGTCACCGATATCGCCTGCACGCAGGTCTTCGTAGGTCACCGTGATCGCACCGGCGCGCTCGAGCCTGTCCCGTACCGACGACTCCACCGCCGCAAAGTACGCAACGAGTTTCGCAGCGTCGGAACCGGAGTCCCACAGCGACTGCAGCATCTCGCGCTCACGGGCGCCTATGCCTGCTCGGTCGAGCAGTCGACGGTGCGGGAGCCAACCGAGGGCCAGATGGCTTTCAGCGACCGCGAGCGGGTGCCTTCTCAAATACACAACCTGAGGATCGGCGGCTTGCAGGAAGTCGTCGACGAGCAGCGGTGTCACCTCCTTGACAACGACCGTAGGGCTCTCTCGATCAGCGAACGCTGCTGTTACCTCCGTCTGGAGGTCGTCTCGCTCCTCGGGTGTCAGCCCCGAGGAGGCGCCAAAGGCATCTGACACCTTCCCGATGCGGTGCTGGAGGACCGGCTCCCTGCGATAGTCGACGATCGGCGAGTTCGCCATGGTCGACCCGAGCCAACTCGATCCACTGCGTGGATGGCTGAGCAACAGGACGTTCGATGGAGGTGAACTACCGGGTTGCCGGGGCACTGTCATCAACTCCCAGAGCCGCAGCGATCATCGACGCGTGTTGTCGCTGCCTGGCGACCAGGGACTGCACACGCTCTTCCACGTGGCGTCTGATCTCGGGGCCACGATCCAAAGCAGAGTCGACGGCCGCATCGAGCAGATCGATCCGATCCGTCCTCACAACGTGTTCTTCGCTGTCGATCGACCTGGCGAAGTCGAGCAGTTTCGGCCGGTATTCGACGCCGACGAAGGGTGTACCCACCGCCGCGGCGAGCACGACGGCGTGGAGGCGTTCGCCTATTACCAGGTCGGCCGAAGCCAAAAGCCGAAGCGTTGCGTCGAGGTCCTCATATCCCGCCAGGTAACTCAGGTCTGGATGTCCGGCACGGCGCATGATCTCGATCGCCCACCGGTCGTCCGCCGGGTGTGCCGTCATCACGACAACCTCCCGGCCATCTGCGGCGAGTCTCGCAACTATCGATGCGAATCGGTCCATGACCAGGCCATCATCGCTCCCCCAACATTCACCTCCGGTGTGGAGCGGACTCAGCACAACCCTGCCATCAACACGTGCGACAGCATCGGGCCTGCGAAGCGACAGAGCGGGGTCGCCGATCACGTCGATCGGTCCGTCATATCCCCAGGAGCGCATCGCAGCGAGAGAGTCTGGTCCCCGCACACCGATGCTGAGGGCCGAATCCAGGAACGGCTCCCAGTCCTCGTAGGTCTCTGTCATGCCCCAATAGGTGCTGCTCCTGACGCCGGTGCCGAACACCACCCGCTCCATGTGCGGCCCATCGACGCGCCTGACCTTGTTGAGGTAGTACTTGCCCGCGTTGAAGAGGGTGCCGCCGCCGACCATTGCGGCCCGGGCTTGGGCGATCTCGGGTTCGATCCGGGCCCACGGCATCAACGAGCGTATCGCCTCGAGCATCGCGTCGTCCCCGAGATTGCGATTGCCTGAGAACCCGACATAGGCGATTCCTACCCGCTCATCGGGCGGTTCCGTCTCCCCCGCGCTGGATGGTCCCGAGTCTCGTGTGGGGCGAACTGCCCGCTTCACACCTCGCACTATCTCAGCTGCTCCGGCGGCTTTGATATCGGCCGGTCCCGGGGTGCCGGCACGGACCCCTTCCTTCACCTCTGCGGGCACTTCGATGAGGTCGGTGACGAGCAGGTCGGTCTTCGAACGATCGAGACCGGACAGCCAGGCCTCCCCGGGCTGGTCGAGCAATTGGCGATCCTTCATCAGCTCGCGACGCTTGATGAGGCCGAAGAACGGAAGGCCCTCGCGTCCGAACTGCGTGTCCACCCTCCCGAGGTCTTCGAGTCGTAGGAGACGTTCACTACCCGTCTTGTACCCGCCACGGACCGCTGAGACACGGGGATCTCGGAACCGTGTCATCATCCTGGCGAGCAATCGTCGGTCGAAGCGCGATCTTCCGTCGGCTATCGCAAGGACCTCTCCCCTCGCGAGGGCGACGGCACCAGCGAAATCCGGGACCACGGACAGATCACGCGACGCATCAGAGGCAGAGACCCTGTTCCCAACGGTGTCGTCGTCTCCCACAAGGATCACCTCGGTATCGGTGTACGTCGCGCGCGAGGTCTCCCGCCATGCCCTATCGGCTTCCGCAACGCTATCTACGGCGACGATCCAGGACAGCTTCGGGACGCTGTGGAGGTGTGACGGCTCCTTGCGGTAGAAGCTATGCGGTACCCGATCCGCAACGAGCGGAAGCACCCTCTTACGTGATTCCGAACGTCCGGTAGACCCCGATTCGAGGTCGAGGTGCCGCTGGTGGAGGACGACGATCTCGTCGAGCGGAACGACGAAGCAGCCGCTGTTCCACAGACGCCACCCGAGTTCCGTGTCCTCGCCACCCCAACTGCGGAAGGCGTCATCGAAACCCCCCACCTCGAGAAACCGCCACCGCAGAACAGACATGAGACCCGACAGTGCACCGCGATACGCCTCGTCACCGAGCAGTAGACGTTGAGTACGACGGTAGAACACCCTCCGCCAGTCATCGGGGATGGATCCCTCGATGCCCGTGTCGCTGTCGCCGGATGCTTCCGTACGCAGCGCCGCGAAATCCGATATCACTTCTCCGGTGTCGACAGGGCGATCGATGTGGACGCGTGACGCTGAGAGCACAAGATTGTCAGCACGCCGATGCAGCGACACGTGGCCTTGAACGAAGCCGGGGTTCGGTATGCAATCGGCGTCGACGAAGACGAGAACATCGTTGCGTGCGGCGCGTGCACCGCGGTTTCGCGCCCGTCCTGCCCCCCTGCCGTCTCGATCCTGGTGCAGATATCGGACATCGAGGGTCTGCTCCCACTCAGCAACGACCGAGCGAACGTCTTCACTCGAACCATCATCGACGACGAGCACTTCAAACGGATCGTCCGTTTCCTGAACGCTCAGCCCCGCAAGCACGTTGGACAGCAACTCGACGCGGTTGTACACCGGTATGACCACAGACGCTCGAAGGTGGGCCTTCTCCGGCATGCCGAAGAGGGCTCTGTAGTCGTTGCCGGGAGCCACGAGACTCGTCATCGTCTCTCCCGCACGATGTATCCGGGTGTCTCAAAGTCGAATATGTGCCACTCCTCGCTGGTGCTCTCGACGAAGGTGCGGCCAGCGTTGGTGATCATCGCTCGAACGGTAGACGCGGAAGGGTCGGAAGAGAATACGTACCGGTGTGCGAGTTGGAGCAGTTCGTCGGTCGGTGCCGATGCATCGTCTACGA
>JBDLIR010000279.1:0-3544 GCA_039714815.1 Actinomycetota bacterium
GACCGGTCGGCGGATTTGGTTATCGCATCATGGAGATGGACGGTCTGAGGAATCTGGTTCGCGCGGCGATTGCTTCGCTACCGGACGCCGTCGTGTCACACGACGCAGCCGCCGAGATCCACAACTTCCCGAAGATGAGGCGGGGAGTGGCGTCGGTCAGCGTGCACTCTCGCACCACCCACGAGTTCCCTGGCGTCACAGTTCATCGATGCCATGACCTGGCCGATGACCACATCGTCCTCGTCTCGGGCCTTCCCGTCACGTCGATTCCGAGAACCATCGTTGACCTGTCCCAGCAACTGTCGGCGAGGCACCTTGAGGCGGTGTTCGCTTCGCTGATCACGGAGCGTCGCGTTGTCACCGATGAGGTTCAGGCTGTGGTGAATCAAGTCGCACGTCGAGGGAAACCGGGCATCCAGAAGATCCGGTCCGTCCTTGAGGAGAGGGATGTCGGGCCTCGTGACGGAACACCCCTTGAGCGTGCCGGAGCGATGGCACTTCGATCCCACGGGATTCCAGAGCCGCAGTTCGAGTTTCCGATTCCCTGGGATCCGATCCGCAGGTTCGATGCTGCTTACCCTCATGCGAAACTTGCAATCGAGTGGGACTCTCGTGAGTGGCACGAGATTGCGGAAGCGTTCTCGTCGGATCGGGAAAGAGATCGGCAGGCGCTGCTCCACGGGTGGAGGATCGTCCGATTCACCTGGCTCGATGTCACTGAGCACCCGCAAGAAGTCGCAGATACCGTTCGCAGCCTTCTTTCACCGTTAGAAGCAGATTGACCTCCCTGCTGAACCGCGGGCCCACGACGCCATATACAACGTCACGAACCCTGGGTTCGGGGCATCTTCTAGGGTGTGGGGGTGGAGAGATTTGTTGCGTCGGGGTTTGGGGTCGGGCTGATCCCGTCGCGGCTGTGGGGGTCTGACAACGGTGCGGGCACCTTCGGAGCAGCGCTTGCGGCGATCGGCGCATTTCTGTGGATGGGCTGGCCGTGGTGGGCGCATCTCATCGTGTTCGTGATCTTCGCCGGGTTGTCCCTGTGGTCCGCACGACCTTTCGCAGACGACCACGCAGACCCGGGATGGATCGTGATCGACGAGATGGCCGGCACGTTCGTTGCCGTGATCGGCCTCGCCGGGTGGCCGTGGCTCATCGCTGTCGTCGTGGCCAGGCTCGCTGACATCTTCAAGGTACTTCCAGGCGTTCCCCAGGCCGAACGGCTCCCGGGTGCGGTCGGCATCACCATGGACGATGTCGTTGCGGGCCTCTACGGCCTCGCCGCTGGCTGGCTGGCAACCCTGGTGTTCTTCTGACTGACGGCTGATGGCTGACGGCTGTTCCTCGTCTACTCTCTAGACATCTAGAGATCGGATAACTCATGCGTCCTGACCAGCTTGGCGACTTCCGCGTCCCCACCGACGCCTACATGCACCCCGATGGCAAGCGAGCCGTGTTCGTCGTCACGCAGATGGACCTCGAAGACGATGAGTACATCAGCCAGATCTGGATGTTCGATGGAGAGGGTGTCCGTCAGATCACCTCCGGCAAAGCCGACTCGTCGCCCCGATGGTCACCAGACGGTGCAACGCTTGCGTTCTTGCGCAAAGGACCAGGCGACGACGATCGGCCACAGGTTGCCCTGATGCCGACAGATGGCGGCGAGGCCGAGGTCATCACGGACCTGGACCTCGGGGCGTCGAGCATCGAATGGTCTCCCGACGGCACGAAGATCGCTGTGGCCATCGCCGAATACATCGACGGTGTCGAGGAAGAAGATGAACGCAAACGCCTGGCAAAGCGAATCGAACATCCGTCGTTCCGGTTCGACAACATCGGCTGGACACACGACAAACGTTCACACATCTGGATCCTCGATGTCGAAACACATGACACAACGCAGCTGACCGAAGGAGACCACTCGGATGCCGGCTTCGTCTGGAACCCTGACGGAGAGACGATCCTGTACCTGTCGTCGACAGGGAAGGAGAGGTGGACGAACCCGCTCAATCAGGTCTTCACGATTGACGCGTCCGGCGGCGAACCGACTCCTGTGACTCCCAAAGGCGAATGGGCCTGGGCAGGGTTCGACCCCCAAGGGTCGCTTCTCGTGCTCGGAGGAGAGACAGACGAACTCACGCTGCGCCCGCCACAGATCCACCGCGTGGGAGACGACGGGTCACTCATCCAACTCACAGACATCGACCGCAACATGATGCCGGGCCATCCAGGAGGCCCTCTCACCGCTCCACGGTTCCTGCATGACGGTGCGATGACGGCGGTGCTCGAGGACGAGGGCACCCAGCGTGTGATATCCATCGCTCCCGATGGGGCGATCTCCGACATTGTCGGAGGTCACAGATCGATTGCAGGGTGGGACCCGAACACAGACGGTTCGGCTGCTGTCTTCACTGCTTCGAGCCCGACCAACCCGGGCGAGGTGTACTGGTGGGATGGGGCAAATGAGCGTGCGATCACCGCACTCAACGAGGGATTCGCCGCTTCGGTTGAACTCGTCGAGCCGGAGCCGTTCATGTTCGAATCTGATGGGCACGAGATACACGGATGGGTCTACCTGCCGCCAGGCGATGAGAAAGTTCCTCTTCTGTACAACATTCATGGCGGTCCCGCCGCTCAGTACGACTCGGGGTTCTTCGACGAGTTCCAGGTGTACGTCGGCGCCGGCTACGGGGTGGTTGCGATCAACCCGCGAGGCTCCACTGGCTACGGATACGACCACGTCTCGATGATCTGCGGTCGTTGGGATGAGGAGATGCCGCCGGACATGCTCGACCTCACGACTGCCCCATACGAAGCTGCCAAACGGTTCGACCGTCTCGACCTCGACCGTCTTGGTGTGATGGGGGGATCCTACGGTGGTGTGGCAACGGCGATGGTGACGGCACTGGACCAGAGCTACCGCTCAGCGGTGGCCGAGCGTGGGGTCTACAACTGGCTGTCGATGGCAGGCACGAGCGACATCCCCTTCTTCATGGACCTGTACCTCGGGACGAACATGCCAGAGGGCGCAGACATGTTGTGGAAGGCGAGCCCGCTTGCTCGGTCCCACGCGATCACGACACCAACCCTGGTGATCCACTCAGAGACCGACTTCCGTTGCCCGATCGAACAGGGGCAACAGTTCTTCACCACCTTGTACCGCTCAGGTGTCGAAACAGAGCTTCTGATCTTCCCCTCGGGGGAGGGCCACGAACTGTCACGAAGCGGCAAACCGAAGCACCGTGTCGAGCGTTTCGAAGCGATCCTCGACTGGCACGAGCGACACATCGGTTAGCTGCACACAACATTCGGCGACCTGCCAAACTAGCACCATGAACGCTACTGAATACATCTGGATGAACGGTGATCTCGTTCCCTGGGACAAAGCCCAGGTGCACGTTCTCACCCATGGGCTGCACTATGGCACGGGGGTCTTCGAAGGGATCCGCGCCTACGAGACCGACCGCGGCGCAGCGGTATTCCGGCTCTCCGAGCACATGGAACGCTTTGCGCGCGGAGCGAAGGCGATCGGGATGCCGATCGA
>JBDLIR010000280.1:0-3531 GCA_039714815.1 Actinomycetota bacterium
TCGGTCGGTCGTTGCCGTTCGTGGACAGCCTTGATGGTCGCGATGGCCGCTTCAAGGGCAGCGATCAGGCCGTGGGAAGCACTGGCATATGCAGCAGCGATCTCGTTCGGGGGCACGACGAGCCGCCCCGATGCCGCACCGCCTCCGAACCGTGTGTTGTACCCCGATACAGCGGCATCTCCGCCGTCACGCACATCACCCACGATCCGGGCCGCAGCTGCGAGTACGCCCGGGTCGGGGACGGCTGACCGGGTGGTCAGTTCCCGGCGTTGCTCGCGGTCGATCGCGGCGAGGTCGAAACGTTCGATATCGAGTGTCATGGGATCATCTGCTCGACGGGGAGGACGAGTATCGCCGACGCACCCGCAGCCTCGAGCCTGGGGAGCACGGTCCACATGTCGTCGGCATCAACAACGGAGTGCACCGCGACCATGCCCTCATGCGACAGGGGGATGATCGTTGGGCTGTCCTGACCAGGGATGATCCGTTCGATCTCGGCTATTCGGCTCTGCGGTGCGTTCATCATCACGTAGCGGCGACGCTTCGCCGCAACGACGGCTCTCACCATCGTTGTCAGCGGAGACTCAGCCACGTCAGCCCTGGCAATGAGCGCCGCCTGGGATTCGAGGACGGTCGCTATCGGCCTGAGGCCGTTGATCATCATGGTGGAGCCGCTCGACACGAGGTCGACGATGGCGTCAGCGATGTCGAGTTTCGGTGCGACCTCGACCGATCCCTTCACGGGGATGGTCGTGATCTCGATCCCCTTGTCGTTGAAGAACCGTTCGACCGTTGCCGGGTGAGACGTAGCGACTCGCATGCCTGCGAAACCATCGATCGAACGCACGTCCGACGCGCTGTCGACCGCGGCGGTGAGCCTGCACCTCCCGAACCCGAGTTCGGACACGATCGAGATGTCGAGCGAGGCCTCGGCGGCGAGGTCGAGACCCGTGATGCCGAACTCCGCAACGCCGTCGAAGACGAGTTCCGGGATATCGTCTGCACGTACGAACAGCACCTCGACGGGCATGTTGGAAACCGGCACAGATAGGGCTCGTGGCGACACTTCGAAACGCAAGCCCGCCTTGCGCAGAAGATCGACCGACGGGTCGGCAAGGCGGCCCTTGTTCGGGACAGCAACACGCGTCGTTCCTGACATCATGTGCCAACCTGGTCGAGACCGAGACGTTCGAGTGCCTCGTTGTAGCCGCCGGTTCCGTTGCGCACCCAGTCGTTGATCCGCGTGATCGTTGCTGTCGAGACTCCCGTGGCATCGTGGAGGGCGCGGTAGGAGGTGCCTTGTGCCAATCCACGCACGACGGACCACCTCGCGATCATCTCCTCGAGTTCTCTCGCCGTGCACAGGTCACGAAGGAAACGCTGTGCACCAGCGCGGTCGTCAAGCGTGATGATCGCATCGATGAGCGACCGCGCATCTTCGGTGCGAGCCCAGCTCTGGTCGTGTGTGGCCGGCATGTGGTGTCCTCGGTCGCGTACATTGAGTGTTATAGCGTGCTAGCATGTTAGCACACTATAACACTACCTGTGCGGAGAGATCGTGCTCGTGATACCTGCAGTCGATGTCCTTGGAGGAGCCGTCGTTCGACTTTTCCAAGGTGACTACGGCGCCGTCACCACGTACAGCGACGACCCGGTCACCGTCGTATCGGCGTGGGGTCGGTCCGGCGCCTCGATCATCCACGTCGTCGACCTGGACGGCGCAAGATCGGGCGTGCCTTCGCCAGGTCTCACACGCAGCCTTGGCGATACGGGGGTCCCGTTCCAGATCGGTGGCGGCATCCGCGACGGCATCCGTGCCAGCGAAGCCGTGAACGACGGTGCGGCGAAGATCGTCGTCGGATCGGCAGCCGTGCATGATGGCGGCGAACTTGCATCCATCGTCGAAGCGGTTGGGTCGTCGGCGGTTGTCGCTGCGATCGACGTTCGGGCCGGGAAGGCTGTCGGGTCCGGCTGGCTCGACAGCGGGGCAGCCTTGCCAACTGTGGTCGACAGGGTCGTCGATGCCGGCGTTCGTACCGCTCTCGTGACGGGCATCGAGCGCGATGGCGCCATGGATGGCCCGAATACGGAGATACTCGAGACAGTTCGCGGTATCGCCCCCGACCTGTCACTGATCGCAAGCGGAGGGGTAGGAAGTCTCGACGACCTCGCGATGCTGCGTGACAACGGATACGAAGCCGCAATCGTCGGCCGCGCATTGTACGAGAACCGCTTCACACTCGAAGAAGCGATGGAGACAGCCAGGAGCTTCGAAGAGCCCCCTCTGTCTCGTTCCTCGACATCTCCCCCAGCAAGCTGAGGGAGAGAAGAACCCTGCTTCCCTCTGGCATCTGGTATCTGGTATCTGGTATCTGGTATCTGGTATCTGGTATCTACCTCTCACCTCGGCTCCTCGTTAACCTGTCCGCCATGGCTGATCAGGAGAACTTCGAAACTGATGCGATGCAGTACGCATCCCAGCTATACTCCGCAGCGCTCAGGATGACCAGGAACCCTGCCGATGCAGAAGACGTCGTCCAGGAGACCTATCTCAAGGCCTACCGCGCGTACGATTCGTTCCAGGAAGGAACGAACCTCAAGGCGTGGCTCTACCGAATCCTGACGAACACCTACATCAACAAGTACCGTAAGGCTCAACGCCGCCCGCACGAGGTCGAACTTGGCGAACTCCAAGATCTCTACCTCTACAAGCGTCTCGGAGAGCAGTCGGGGGCTTCGATGTCTGCAGAGACCGAAGCACTCGACATGTTCGTCGACGACGACATCGTTGCGGCGATCGAGTCTCTGCCTGAGAATTTCAGGCTGCCCGTTCTGTACGCAGACGTGGAAGGGTTCTCGTACAAAGAGATCGCTGAGATACTCGACGTTCCCATCGGCACGGTGATGTCCAGACTACATCGGGGAAGAAAAGCTCTCCAAAGGAAGTTATGGACTTTGGCAGTTGACCGTGGGATAGTGGAGCCAGACACATGAGCGCTTGTGACCGAGCGATCGAGTACGTCTATCAGTACATCGACGACGAGTTGACGATGTCGCGCAAGAAGCGCATCCAGTGGCACCTCAAACGGTGCGGATCATGCATGGATGCGTTCACATTCGAGGCGGAGTTGAAGAAGAAGATCGCCTCGGGAGGAAGAACACAACCTTCTGAGGAACTTTTCGACTCCCTCCGAGCGTTATTACAACAGGAACAAAACGAACAGGACCCTGACCGCTGACGTCCGGGTTCCCAACACCAGGAGGTCAGCATGCAAGAAACTTCACTCAAGGGACGCAAGTTCACCGGTGCGACAAGGGCGCCCAAGGTCTACTCAGACGATCGCAGGTGCGCCGAGACCGGTTGCGAGACCAAGCTCAGCCAGTACAACCGCCGGGAGTTCTGCTACGCACACGCCCCAACCAAGTACCCACGCCTTCGTGGTCGCATCGTCAAAGCTGACGCCTGATATCCACCTGACCACGAACGCCTCCGGGGCGCTGGCGATGCCGGCGCCCCTTCTCGCGTCCGTC
>JBDLIR010000281.1:0-3529 GCA_039714815.1 Actinomycetota bacterium
GACACCGCGGGTCTCACTGCCCTGGTAGTGGTGACACCGTTGGACGAAACACAAACGTTCTTCAGTTCGTCGACGGCCATATCCGCCCTGTCCGATGTACAGACCGCCGTTGGAGACCTGCCGAACGTCATCGGCACCAGCGACCCCACCGGTGCACTTGCATCCGGATCCGAGGCCGCGATCACCAGTGGTTCCGTATCGCCGGACGGTCGCATTGCGCTCATCCGCGTTCAGTATCCCGTGATCGAAGAACTCGACGCAGGTGACCTGGAGAACCTGAAGGCGTTCGGCGCCGCGGCGAGGGAGAGCTCACCGCTGCAGATCGAAATGAGCGGTGAACTGTTCTTCTCGTTCGAGGAAGCTTCGACCAGCGCCAGCGAGATGATCGGGTTGGTCGCAGCGGTGATCATCCTGCTCTTCGCCTTCGGCTCGCTCATTGCGATGGGACTCCCGATCGGAATGGCCCTGTTCGGCCTCGCGATCGGTGTCAGCGCCATGTCGCTCATCGCCTATCTGATCGACGTTCCGAGCTGGGCACCGGAGCTTGCTGCCATGATCGGTCTCGGTGTCGGCATCGACTACGCACTGTTCCTGGTCACGAGGCATCGCGAGTTCCTTGCCCGAGGGATGACGGTCGTCGAGTCGGCCGGGCGCGCGGTTGCGACCGCTGGCCAGGCTGTGATCTTTGCGGGTGGCACCGTTGTCATCGCGATTCTCGGTCTCGCTGTAGCCGGCGTCCCTGCGATGACTGCTGCCGGTGTTGCCATCTCGGTGGTTGTCCTGATCATGGTCGCTGCGTCGGTCACGTTGCTGCCTGCGTTCCTCGGCCTTTCGGGGCACTGGATCAACCGCCTGGGAATCCATCGACACGCAACAACCGACGGACGCACAGTGGGTTCGCGTTGGAAGCGCTGGGGCGAACACGTGACGAAGCATGCATGGGCGTACGCGATCGGAACGACGCTCCTTCTGCTGGTTATGACTGCGCCGGTGCTGTCGCTGCGTCTCGGCTTCCCCGACGAGGGAACTCACCCCGAGTCACGCACCGAGCGTCGCGCCTACGATCTCGTAGCCGAAGGATTCGGAGCAGGCATCAACGGCCCGCTCCTCATCGCAGTCGACATCTCCGAGGACCCGGGCGTTGTCGAACCCCTCGTCGAAGCAGTCAGCCTGGATGGCGGAATCGTGGGTGTTGCCCCTCCGAGCGTGAACTCCGAAGCAGGCGTTGCGACACTGGTCGCGTTCCCGACGACCGCGCCACAGGACGATGCAACGTTCGAAACCGTCCAGCGGCTCAGGACGGATGTCCTGCCGCAGGTTCTCGAACAGAGTCCCGCAGTGGCGCATGTCGGTGGTGCTGCGGCCAGCTTCGCCGACATCGGGAACCAGGTGACCGATCGACTGCCGGTGTTCATCGTTGCGGTGATCGTGCTGTCGTTCCTGCTGCTGACCGTTCTCTTCCGATCGATCCTCGTACCGCTCAAGGCAGCGGTGCTGAACCTGCTCAGCATCGGCGCCGCCTACGGGGTGCTCGTCATGGTGTTCCAGTGGGGCTGGGGCAAAGGTCTCATCGGGCTGGAGACGACCGTTCCGATCGTCTCGTTCATCCCGATGTTCATGTTCGCCATCCTCTTCGGGCTCTCGATGGACTACGAGGTGTTCCTGCTGTCACGGGTCCGTGAGAACTATCTCGTCACCGGTGACAACGATGGGTCCGTGATCCAGGGCATCGCAACGACTGCGAGAGTCATCACGTCTGCGGCGCTGATCATGATCGCCGTGTTCCTCGGCTTCGTGCTGGGAGAAGACCCGGCCATCAAGATGTTCGGCCTCGGGTTGGCCACAGCGATCTTCGTCGATGCCACGATCGTTCGAACGGTTCTCGTGCCAGCGTCGATGAAGCTGATGGGTGACGCCAACTGGTGGATCCCCGCCTGGTTGGATCGGTTGCTGCCGACCGTCGATATCGAAGGAGAGTCCGCTCTCCCCGCACCGCAGATGGAGCACGACTCCGTTCCGGACCAACAGCCTGTCGGAGCGGCCGTGTGACGTGACGGTCTTCGCGCTGGTGCGAGTGATCAACACAGAGTCCAGGGACCACACCGCAGCGACGGTGTGGTCCTTGGACGTTCCCGGCTATGGCGCGAATGTGCTCCCTACCTTTCGCGCTCTATAGGACGGTGGCGAACGGAAATCTCGTGTACGTGTCCTCTATGGCGAATTGAGCCTCAGCACGTCACAGGGACGGAATGTATAGTGCATGCGAGACCGACAGAGGGGCAGATCGGATGCGTGTGCGAGGTACTTTGTTGGGCGGACGGTGGATCGCCCTTGTGTTGGCGCTGGTCGTAGCGCTCGGTGTCGTTGCTACTCCGCCTCCGACCTCGGCGCAGGCCGCGTTCGACTGCGCTGACGTCTTCGTCACCGGTGCGCGTGGATCAGGTCAGGAGTACGGTGCCGAGGCACAGGAGATCCGCCGCTTCTTCTCGCTGCTACAGGATCGAATCGACACGACCACAATCACCTACGCTGAGCGGGAGTTGGGCAAGGACCCATATGACGGCTTCCAGTATCCGGCGGTAGGGCTTGACTTGATCAACCTCCTGGACGCCGAGTTCGGCCTTGGTCCGATCGGTGATTACCGGGAATCCGTTGAGGAGGGCATTGCCGAAGCCGCGGCTTATCTGAACGATCGGGCGGTCGCGTGCCCTGATGAACTCTGGGTGTTGTCTGGCTACTCCCAGGGTGCCCAGGTGATGGGCAACGCGCTCTATGAGCTGTCGGACGAAGCGCTTCAGAAGATCGCGTTTGTAGCGCTGTTCGGTGACCCGAAGCTTGACAACGGTCGTCGCAACTTTCTCTCTTACGATATTCCGACACGATGCTTAGGCAATGACCTGAACTGGACGAGGGCGACGGTCTTCTGCTTCGAGCCGGGCGGCGTGCTGGAGCCGCGGCTTCCCTACCTCCCTGCGCCCATCGACGTGCGCACCGGTTCGTGGTGTGACCGCCGCGACTTCATCTGTAATGGGAACCTTCTGTACAAGATCAACGACACCCACGGTGAGTACGACGAGGCCTGGGTTGCTTCGGCGGCAAGAGAAGCGGCCGAGGCTCTCCAGGCTGGCAGCGATCAGCTGCCATGGCAGGACGGCTTCGACATCACGTACACGTTGCTCGGGAATCAACTCGGGTTCGATGGCCGTGACTGGGTGTTCGTCATTGACACCACCGGATCTATGGGTGGAAGCATCGCCGACGTCAAGGCCGAGGCCGTCGAGATCGCCGACTTCATGATCAACCAGGATCCGTGGGGCCTGACTCCTCGCCGTGTGGCCCTCGTTGAGTACCGCGACCATGGTGATGTCTTCGTCTCGCGGGTCGTTGTCCCGCTCACGGAAGATCTTCAGATCTTTGTGGACGGCGTGAATGGGCTGGTCGCGTCGGGGGGTGGCGACTACCCCGAGGCCGTGTATTCGGGGCTGTTCACCGCATTCGACCAGCTCGATTGGCGACTGAACGCTTCCAA
>JBDLIR010000282.1:0-3525 GCA_039714815.1 Actinomycetota bacterium
CGGGTTGTCAAGACCGCATAACCAGGTCCGACCGGTCAGGGCATGGCGCTGTTGCCAGCGCGCCACAGGAGGTAGCCTCGCGACGGAGTTGCGAAGGAGGCCCGGTGAAGCTCATTGAGTGCGTACCCAATTTCTCGGAGGGTGCAGACCCTGCCGTCATCGACGCCATCACGGCTGAGATCTCCTCGGTCGAGGGCGCGGTGCTCCTCGACGTAGATCCCGGCGTCGCCACGAATCGCACCGTCGTCACATTTGTCGGTTCACCGGAAGCCGTGGAAGAGGCGGCGATTCGCGCGATCGCGAAGGCGGCCCAGCTCATCGATATGACGCACCACACCGGCGAGCACCCCCGCATGGGCGCCACCGATGTGTGCCCGTTCGTTCCGGTCGAAGGCGCCACCATGGAGGACTGTGCGGAGATCGCACGTCGCCTTGGCGAACGAGTCGGAAGCGAACTCGGCATCCCGGTCTACCTCTATGAACATGCCGCCACCGGAGGGCGTCGATCGCTCGCTGACGTGCGCAGCGGCGAGTACGAGGGGCTGGCTTCCCGCACAGATGCTCCAGATTTCGGTCCGTCGTTCAACGCGTCGGCAGGGGCGACAGCGATCGGGGCGCGGGAGTTTCTCATCGCCTACAACGTGAATCTCAACACATCGGACCGCCGCCTCGCGCACCAGGTCGCCTCGGCCGTTCGCACGCTCGGCACGGCCACACGGGATTCCGACGGGAAGATCATCAAGGATGAGAACGGAAAGACCGTGTTCGCTCCCGGGCGCTTCGATGAGGTCAAGGGCGTCGGGTGGTACATCGACGAGTACGACAGGGCGCAGGTGTCTCTCAACCTCACGGACTCATCCGTCTCGCCCATGCATGCGGTCTTCGAGGCCTGCCGCGAAGAGGCCGCGAGTCGCGGGATGCGCGTCACCGGATCGGAACTCGTGGGCCTCGTCCCGCTCGCTGCGATCCTCGATGCGGGTGACCATTTCCTGAAGGCACAGGGCCGCACCACCGCTATCCCGGAAGGCGACCGTATTCGCATGGCGGTGATGTCGCTCGGTCTCGATGAGATCGCCGAGTTCGATCCTGCGGCGAAGGTGGTTGAGTACCGATACCGCGGAACCCCAGCGGGCCTCGTCACCGAGACGGTTGCCGGTTTCACAGACGAACTTTCGACTGACTCCCCCGCACCCGGCGGTGGTTCCGTCGCTGCACTCGCCGGTGCGTTGTCAGCTGCGCTGTCATCGATGGTGGCGTCCCTCACGTTCTCGAAACAGGGCTTCGAAGACACAAGGGAACAGATGGAGGCCACCGGACGCGACGCGCAGTCGTTGAAGGACTGGTTCCTCACTGCTGTCGACAGGGACACGGACGCGTTCAACGGGGTGCTCGCCGCGATCCGGATGCCGAGGAAGACCGACGAGGATCGTCGTCTTCGTGAGTCTGCAATGGCAGAGGCGAACCTGCATGCCACCGTCGTCCCGCTCGAGGTACTCGAGCGAAGCGTCGAGGCGTTGGAACTCGCGCTGACCGCTGCCAAGGATGGAAACCCGAACTCGGTGTCCGACGCCGGCGTTGCAGGTGCCTGCGCGGTCGGAGCCGCGGAAGGGGCATCTCTCAACGTGCGCATCAATCTCGCCGGTCTCGATGGCGACACATCCGCGATCGCCTCCAGGCACGACACGGCTCTTGCAGCCGCACGCGATCTGAGTCGCCAGGTTGCCGAAGCGGTAGAAGTCCAACTCGACGGATAATCCGGGAACCGGGAACTACCATCGAGGCGTCTCACAGGTGGAGGAGATAGCCATGCAGAAACTTATAGCCGCGCTCTTGGTGGGAGTACTTCTGCTCACCGCTTGTTCCGTTGACCCCGAGGAGGGAACCACGACGTCGAGGACACCTTCGACGACGGCCGCGGAAACCCAAGATGATGATGTCGCTGTCGGTGAGAACGACAACACTTCCGATCCAGTGGAATCCGGCCTGCCTGCAGAGAGTTCCACGACGACATCCGGTGAAGCCAACGCGTCGACCACCACCGGTCCGGGCTCCGATGACCCCGGAGTGACGTCGACGCTGCCGGAACCCGGCGGCGGGCTGGAAGTCCCCAAGACGCCGACCACGACGCTGATCACGCCGCCGCCACAGGACTGAAACCGTCAGGCTTCGTCGTCACGCCAGTCCGGCACTTGAGAATCGAATGCGGAAGGGCGGCTCCCGTGCGGGAGCCGCCCTTCGCGTTGTCGTTGGTCGATTCGTTTCCTACTTGGCCGGCCTCACGATCACCTGCATGAACGCTCCCTGAGCGCTGATGCTCTTGACCATGATCTGTGTACCCGTGTTGGGCACGATCACAGAGCCCGTGGGATTCAGTGGATCCCAGTAGCTGTTGCGGTCATCGAAGACCGGTTCCGCCGGCAGGCTGGGGTGGTACGAAGCCTCGCTCAGCAGGTGGAGTTCAACGGCATCCGTTGCGTCCAACCCGAAGGTCGAGTCGTACGACTGGACACGGTTGCGCCACACCCATCCCTGTGCGGTGTACATCACCTCAGGATGCGCATCGATCGGGAGGATCAAGCCCTCACCCGGATGCACGGCCGTCTGGTTGTTGTTCTGCGACGAGTCCCAGTAGCTGATGAGGAGCCCATCCTGATACGGGAAGTGCTCCACATAGTTTCCGAGATCGGGATCATCGGTGAATCCGAAGTTGTACACGCCGACCCGCAGGCCGTCGTCGTACCCCATGTAGACCCGATTCTCCGCAACGTAAGCGTTGAAGTATGAACCGGTTTCCTCACCCGTCGTCGTGCGGAATCCGTGGAACTCCCAGCCTGCATCTTCCTCGGCACCGTCGAGCGGATAGCCGGTGATGACGATGTCGTCGACCATGAAACCCGGCTCGATGACCGCGACATCGGTCCAATAGTGGAACCGCAGCATCACGTCACCGGTGTAGGCGCTCAGGTCGGCCGTCAGGTCGACCCAGCCGCCGGAATCCCCGGTGATGCCGTATCCGAAGTTCTGTCCATTCGGGTCGGTCGTCGTCGACAGATTCGTCTCGATGTTGGTCCACGTGGCACCACCGTCGGTCGAAGCCGCCAGGTACGCGTAGTCCCAGTCGATCTCGATCTGCACGTTCGCCTTCGCCGTGAGCGAGGAGTCCGCAGCGAGGGTGAATGTCTTCTCCATGGTGTTGCTGATGTTGTTGCCAGCACCGCTGTAGTAGAAGTAGTTGCCCGCGTACGGATCAGCGATCTGCTCCGTTACTTCCTTGTCCGGAAGGACGACGAAGACGGTCTGCGCCTGCTTCGTGTTGGTCATCGCAGGACCCAGCTTGTGAGTCGAGGTCTGACCGGCGAATGCCACGTCGTAGTTCAACCATCCGAGCTGGAACTTCTCCCACGCGCCCATGTGACCGGGGCGAGAGCCGATGTCGACGGTCCCGTCACCGAGCCATGAGCCCGAGGACATGAGCGTCCAGAACCCTGTCGAGTTCTCTCCGCCACCTGAGGTGTCGTAGAGGTC
>JBDLIR010000283.1:0-3521 GCA_039714815.1 Actinomycetota bacterium
GACGTCCTATATGGCGTGGTGAACCCTGGGTTCACGGCGTCAACCATTCCGCGGGCTGACGACGCCATATACAACGTCACGAACCCTGGGTTCAGGTGACCTACCGAGCTGTTCTCTACTCGATTGCGTCGTAGAACTGAGCCGATTCGGTCGATCCTTCGAGTGCGAGGGTCGATGACTGCCCGCTGGTGATGACCTGGCTCACCTGGTCGAAGTAGCCTGCCCCGACTTCACGCTGGTGTCTGGTGGCCGTATAACCGTCGGACTCCATTGCGAACTCGGCCTCCTGGAGTTCCACGTACGCCTCCATGCCCCGCTCGGAGTACCCCCTGGCGAGGTCGAACATCGTCGCGTTCAGCGCATGGAACCCTGCAAGCGTGATGAACTGGAACCGATACCCCATCGCACCGAGTTCCTTCTGGAATGTGGCGATCGTCGCATCGTCGAGATGACGCTTCCAGTTGAACGAAGGTGAGCAGTTGTACGCAAGCATCTTGCCAGGGAACTGCTCGTGAATCGCATCAGCGAAAGCAGCCGCTTCCTCGAGGTCCGGCGTCGACGTCTCACACCAGATGAGGTCCGCATATGGTGCATACGCCAGGCCACGCGCAACGGCGGCCTCCAGGCCGTTGTCGACCACGAAGAATCCTTCAGCGGTCCGCTCGCCGGTTGTGAACGCCTGGTCGCGTTCATCGATGTCAGTTGTGACGAGCGCTGCGCCGAGCGAGTCCGTCCTTGCGACCACGAGTGTCTGGGTTCCCATCACGTCGGCGGCGAGCCTGGCGGCTTTGAGCGTCCGCACATGCTGGGCCGTCGGGATGAGAACCTTGCCTCCCATGTGGCCGCATTTCTTCTCAGAGGACAACTGGTCCTCAAGATGAACCGCGGCCGCCCCGGCATCGATGAAGGCCTTGGTCAATTCGAACACGTTGAGCGCTCCACCGAACCCTGACTCGGCGTCCGCAATGATCGGGATCATCCAATCGTGAGACGCGTCTCCTTCGGACCACTCGATCTGGTCGGCTCGTTTGAGGGCGTTGTTGATTCTCTGGACGAGTGCAGGAGCGGAGTTCGACGGATACAGCGACTGGTCCGGATACACGGAACCGGCCAGATTGGCGTCGGCTGCGACTTGCCAGCCCGAGAGATAGATCGCCTGCAGGCCACCCTTGACCATCTGGACCGCCTGACCTCCTGAGATAGCGCCGAGAGCGTTCACATAGTCCTCGGTGTTGAGAAGGTCCCACAGCTTGCGGGCCATGGCCGAGGCGATCGTGCGGTCCTCGACGAACGATCCCTGGAGTCGCACGACGTCTGCCGCGGTGTAGCCCCTTTCGATACCGTTCCATCTCGGGTTCGTGTCCCAATCTTGTTGAATCGCTGCGGCTCTTGCGGCGATTGCGGTTTCGTTGGTCATGGTCGCTCCTTCAGCCGTAGCTTCAGTGTTCGAGAACGTCGTAGGCGGGCAGGGTCAGGAAATCGGGGAACTCCTCGCTGAGCGCCACGGTTTCCAGGAGAGACCTGGCCTCCTCGAACCGTGACGCGTCGTAAACCGAGTGACCGAGTTCCGATCTGAGGCGCTCGGTCTCTTCGTCGGCGATCTTGCGGATGTAGGCAGGCGTAATCGATGTGCCGTGATCCGTGGTCGAAGCCGAGTGCACCCACTGCCAGATCTGAGAACGTGAGATCTCTGCCGTCGCTGCATCTTCCATCAGATTGTAGATCGCTGCGGCACCGACACCTCTGAGCCAGGATGCGAGATACTGGATCGCGACGTCCACGTTCTGTCTCACCCCACCTTCGGTGATACGGCCATCGGGGACCTCGAAGCGCATGAGGTCATCTGCTGCAACCGAGACGTCCGGCCGCTGTTTGGAGAGCTGGTTCGGGGCTTCGCTCAGGATGCCATCGAAGATGTCCGTGACGAGAGGGACGAGGTCAGGGTGGGCGACCCACGTCCCATCGCATCCATCGGTTGCCTCACGCGTCTTGTCTTCCGTGACCTTCGTGAACGCGATCGCGTTGATCTTCTCATCGCGTCGTGACGGGATGAACGCGGCCATCCCGCCCATTGCATGCGCTCCGCGCTTATGGCACGTCTTGACCAGCAATTCGGTATAGGCACGCATGAACGGAGCGGTCATCGAGATCTGCGCCCTGTCCGGCAGGGCAAAACCCTCTCGCTTGCGGAACTTCTTGATCACGGAGAAGATGTAGTCCCATCGTCCCGCGTTGAGGCCACCCGAGTGGTCTCTCAACTCGTACAGGATCTCGTCCATCTCGAAGGCGGCAGGGATCGTCTCGATCAGGACGGTTGCCTTGATCGTGCCGAGGTCGATGCCGAGTGCTTCCTGTGCATGGACGAAGACGTCGTTCCACAGGCGGGCCTCCAGGTGACTCTCGAGTTTCGGCAGGTAGAAGTAGGGGCCAGATCCCCTTGCCAGCAGCTCTGTGGCGTTGTGGAAGAAGTACAGCCCGAAGTCGAACAACGACGCCGAGACCGGTTCCCCGTCGATGAGGAGGTGCCGCTCGTCGAGATGCCACCCTCGTGGCCGAACCATGAGCGTCGCCGGGTTCTCGACGAGTGCGTACGTCTTCCCCTGCTCGTTGGTGAAGTCGACCTGTCTGCGGATGGCGTCGAACAGGTTGATCTGCCCATCGATCATGTTGTGCCATGTGGGGGAGTTCGAGTCTTCAAAATCCGTCATGAACACGCGGGCGCCCGAGTTGAGGGCGTTGATCACCATCTTGCGATCGGTGGGGCCTGTGATCTCGCATCGGCGATCGGCCAGGTCCGTCGGAGCGGGGCGCACCGACCAGTCCCCCTCACGCACATCGGAGGTCCCGGGGAGGAAGTCGAACACTGCGCCGGCATCGAGTTCAGTTTGCCGCACCTGGCGCTGAGCGAGCAGGCGGGATCTCGTTGGGTTGAATCGTCTGTGGAGATCGGCTACGAACGTCACCGCATCCTCGGTGAGGATCGATGAGAACCGGCCTTCAGTGTGTCCCTTGATCGTCACGTTTTCCATCGTCTCCCTTTCGCTCTGGCGCTAGGAAACGCTACTCTTGTCGGAAACGCAAATCCATGAGGTGATAAGAAACGCTATAGTTTCGCTCAATCATGAGAGAGAGGGTTCTTCGTGACAACAATCGATCCGCTGATGTTCGGTCAAAGGGTGCGGTATTACCGCAAACAGTCAGGACTGACGCTCGACGCCCTCGGTTCGATGGTTGGCAGGCCCGCACCGTATCTCTCGCTCCTCGAGAACGGCAAGAAGGAACCTCGCCTCGGTGTCATCAACGATCTCTCTGTCGCTTTCGGGATCGACGCAGCCGACCTCCTCAAGCCGGACGCACCGTCGCGGCGGGCAGAACTCGAGGTCGCGATCGAACGAGCACAGCGCGACCAGGCGTATCGGGATCTCTCGTTGCCGTACCTCAAGCCCGGTTCGCGCATTCCCGATGCGGTGCTTGAACACATCGTGCGACTGTATGAGGAACTGCGCGGGCGCGATGATGCC
>JBDLIR010000284.1:0-3520 GCA_039714815.1 Actinomycetota bacterium
CGACGACCTTCGCACTGCGGGGTATGCCCAGTGTGTCGCGTGCGGCGGCTGTTCGTTCCCCAGATCGCCTCCCGAGGCGTTCAGAGTCTCGTCCGCGCTTTGCGACGGTGATCTTGTCTGGATCGACACCCAATGTCTCCACGGTGGAGTCCTTCACAGCCTGGCTCACGGCATGGAAATGATCCGTCATGTGTCTCGATGTGAACCCGTCGACCCATTTGACGACCCTGAGACGTCGCTCGTCGATATTCGGATCGGCCAGTCTGGCGGGGTCATATGCGGTATTGGCGAGGTTCGATACGAGCGGGACATCGAGCCCTATCGTCGCAAGACGGCCAGCCAGATCTGCATCGAACAATGACGTGTACACGAGGTCGGGCGATTCCACCTGGATCAAGCGCCGAAGTGCCCAGGCCTTTGAGAGTCTGCCCTTGCCAGGCAACAGCCGTACGTCGTACCCGGCGTCGCGGACTTCTTCTTCAAAGCCGACGTCGCGGTAGCGAAGGCTGGCGATGATCGGTGTCACACCATCTTCGACGAGGCGCGGCAGCATCTCGACCAGCGATCGCTCAGCTCCGCCCGCAAGGAACGAGTTGATGACGAAGAGGTACTTCCTCCCCATGTTCCTCCCCTCAGGAACGATGACGGTAGCCTACCGCCGGATGGTCTCACCACGCGAGCCTCAACGGCACATTCGCATCGGCATCATGTGCAACGGCCGACGCTTCCCCGCCTGGCAGGCGGCGGCCATCCGCGCCCTTATGGAGGTCCAGGGCGTCGAGATATCGCTGTTGATCGTTCGCGACCCTCGAGAGGACTCTCTGAGCAAGCTCAACCGCCTGAAGGATGTGCCTCGTCTGCTGTGGACGCTGTTCAACAAGGGCTACGTCGAACGCCGCTCGCGCGCGTCGCGCGCTGAGGACATGGAAGCTGAACTTGGCGCCGTCCCCGAGATACGATGCCGCACGATCGCTGTCGGTAAGTTCGCAGAGCGGTTCACGGATGCCGATGTGGCGTCGATCAGGTCCCACGATCTCGACGTGATTCTGCGGTTCAGCTTCGGGATCATCAAGGGTGAGGTGCTAGACACTGCCGGTTACGGAGTCTGGTCGTTTCACCATGGAGACGAACGGTCGTTTCGCGGTCGTCCGCCGGCCTTCTGGGAACTCAACGAGGGCCGACCCGTCGTCGGTGCGATCCTGCAACGTCTCACCGAGCGTCTCGATGGTGGGGTCGTCCTGCACAGGGGCTACTTCCGGGCGACTCCGCACTCTTACTTACGCACACGCGACGAGGTCTTCCTCGGCAGCGCCATATGGCCCTCGGTTGTCGTACGACAGATCCAGGACGGCAAGACCGGCCATGTGGATGCCGCGGCGTCGCGAACCACCGCTGCGGTACGGCACGATCCCACGAACGCGACGATGGCATTGTTCCTCGTTCGCCAGGCCGTTCAGTTCGTCCTGGCACAGTTCCGTGGCACGATCATGGCCGCGAAGTGGTCCATCGGCGTGGCAGATGTCCCCATCAGCGGGTTCCTCACCGATTCCACACCCGACATCCGCTGGATCCGCGAACGGGGAAGCAGTCGCTATCTCGCTGATCCGTTTGCCCTCGAACACGAAGACAAGTTGATGGCCCTTGTCGAGGACTACGACTACACAACCCGTCGCGGTGTCATATCGGTCGTGGATCTCGACAAGGGCGGAAACGCCGAGGTCGTGCTCGATACCGGTGTCCACGCCTCCTACCCGTTCATCGTCGAAGACGGTGGGGAGGTCTACTGCATCCCGGAGACCTATCAGGCGAACGAGGTGCGGCTGTATCGTGCTGTCGAGTTCCCGCACCGGTGGGAGCAGGTGGCAACCCTCATCGAAGGGATGGCCGCACTCGACTCCACCGTGTTCCTCCACGGCGGGCGTTGGTGGCTCATGTGCACCGACGAGGCGGATGGCTCGAACAGCAAACTCCACCTGTTCCACGCACCGGCGCTGTTTGGCCCGTGGGAACCTCATTCCCTCAACCCGGTGAAGACCGACATCAGGTCGAGTCGTCCTGCCGGCACGCCCTTCGTGCACGATGGCGCGCTCTTCCGGCCCACCCAAGATGGCTCCGAGAGCTACGGCGGCGGCATCACGATGACCCGTATCGACGAGCTGACACCGTCCACGTTCTCCGAGGAGATCGTCAGCCGGGTGCCCCCTCCGGCTTCGGGCCGGTACCGTGACGGCATCCACACCCTCAGCGCAGCCGGGAACCGCACGGTCGTCGACGGTCGCCGCGACACGTTCATCTGGGCAGCGTCGCGGCGAGAGTGGGCGTCCAGGTTCTCGAAGCTCATCGGACGGTAGCGGCTCTCCGCTCTCCGCTTCTCTCCCCCGGCTCTTTGGACGGGGGAGGTGTCGAGGAACGAGACAGAGGGGGAAACCGAGTCGTACCACTCAGCCCGCGCGCAACCTGAGTGGATCATCATGGCTTCCCGCTCTCCGCTTTCCGAATTCCGCTCTCCGAATTCCGCGAAGAACCCTGCGACGCGACCCCCAGGGACCTCGCACTCCCGACCTCTTCTGGCTGTTGGCTGTCGGCTGTCGGCTGTAGGCTGTCCTCCGCCTTCCGATAGCCTCCCCACTACGATGACACACGCAACGGCAAGATCTCTCTTTCGACATGGGTGTGCAACCGTGAAACTCGTCGCTTCGGCTTCGCATCTGTCTCTCGTCGCCATACCATGACCGTCGCCCCTCAGGACGTGTTTCCCATCATCGTCGGCAGCGGCCGGTCAGGCACCACGCTCTTGCGGACGATCCTCGACGGTCATCCTCGACTGGCTGTGGCGAACGAACCGCAGTTCACGGGAGGAGTCGCACGTCGGCGAAAGCGCCTCGAATCGGACGGCTTCGACCGTAGCGCCTTCCTGGAGACGGTTCGCAGCAACCCCAACTACCGCAGGCTCGGCCTCGACGAGGCAGCGGTCGACGCATCCATCCGAAGGGCCGCCCCGACGAACACCGCAGATGGTGTACGTGCGGTGTTCGATGTCTTCGCCGCAAGCGAAGGCAAGCCCCTGTACGGGGACAAGACTCCGGGATACGTCGTTCAGATCCCCGAACTCGCCGACATGTTCCCTGAGGCTCGATTCATCCACCTCATACGAGACGGGCGCAACGTGGCGTTGAGCTACATCGAACGGCCATGGGGCCCGACAACGGTTGGAGAAGCTGCGCTGTACTGGCGGTCTCGTGTCGGTCGGGGCAGAGCCGCAGGATCGGCACTCGGCGACACCCGCTATCTCGAGACACGGTACGAGAATCTCGTCGACGATCCCGAAGAGGAGGTGCGCCGAATCTGCGAGTTCCTCGATCTCGAGTTCGAGCCAGAGATGCTTCAGTACCAGAAAGCTGCCGAGACGTTCATAGCGTCCTCGCATCAGCCAGAGGCGTTCACGGCGCTGACCCGCCCGCCGACGAGCGGGATTCGGGATTGGTCGACAGCCATGAACACCGACGACGTCGCCCTCTTT
>JBDLIR010000285.1:0-3493 GCA_039714815.1 Actinomycetota bacterium
CAACGCGGTGGAAGCGACCGGCGTCGACGTCGTCGGTGGCGGCGGGGGAGTGCTTGCGAACCGGAGGCTTCGTGAACGTCTTCAACAGGAGGCCGACAAGCGGGGCGTTGGCCTGTTCATCCCTGAACCTGCCCTGTGCACGGACAACGGTGCGATGATCGCTTCGGTAGCCGTGGACAAGATGGAACAGGGAATACCGGGCGACCCCCTCACCGGTGACGTAGAACCGAGTTCGGCCCTAGGGGGCTGAGGAGCTCGGCCCTGGGGGCCTCGCGGTATTGGCTCGGCCCTGGCGGGCCTCGCGGTATCAGCTCGCTGCGCTCGCGTATTGGCTCGGCTGGCGCCTCGCGGTATGAGCTCGCAAGCTCGCGTATCAGCTCGGCTGGCGCCTCGCGGTACGGACTGGTCGAAGACCTCTTATCGGCGAGCGCAGCGAGCCTTGTACGCCCGCAGGGCTCATACGGCCGAAGGCCTTGTACGCGAGCGCAGCGAGCTGATACCGCGGCTTTGTGAGCCTTCTTTAGCAGTCACGTAATGTGACTGCTAAAGAAGGCTCACAAAGCCGCTATTGTTAGCACTTGTAAGTGCCGACTGCTAACTCGATATAGAAGGAGAGAGTCGGATGGAATTAAAGCCTTTGGGTGATCGCATCGTCGTGAAACCCCAAGATGAAGCTGAGTCCCGCACACCAAGCGGACTGGTGATTCCCGACACAGCCAAGGAGAAGCCCCAGTTGGGTCAGGTCCTCGCGGTTGGTCCGGGTGAATACAAGGATGGGGAACGTGTCCCTGTCGACGTCAACGTTGGTGATGTCGTCTTCTACTCGAAGTACGGCGGCACCGAAGTGAAGCACAACGGTGAAGACCTCCTGGTCCTCTCGAGCCGTGACGTGCTTGCGATCCTGGCCTAGGAGGAGCGACCTACATGGCAGCCAAGGAACTGAAATTCAATGATGAGGCCCGTCGCGGCCTCCAAGCTGGTGTCGACAAGCTCGCAGACACCGTCAAGGTGACGCTCGGACCCAAGGGTCGCAACGTCGTCCTCGAGAAGAAGTGGGGTGCTCCCACGATCACCAACGATGGTGTGACCATCGCCAAGGAGATCGAGCTCGACGACGCGTACGAGAACATGGGCGCACAGCTTGCAAAGGAAGTCGCCAACAAGACGAACGATGTCGCTGGTGACGGTACGACGACCGCCACGGTCATCGCTCAGGCAATGGTCCAGGACGGTCTCCGCATGGTCACCGCCGGTGCGAACCCGATGGAGATGCGTCGCGGTATCGAAGAGGCTGTTGATGCCGTCGTCAAGTCGATCGGTGCGATCGCGACACCGGTCAGCTCTGACGACCTCGCTGCGATCGCCTATGTCGCTTCCAACTCGGCAGCAGACACGGCGATCGGCCAGCCGATCGCAGATGCGATGCACAAGGTCGGCAACGAAGGCGTCATCACCGTCGAAGACTCCCAGACGTTCGGCGTCGACCTGGAGTTCACGGAAGGTATGCAGTTCGACAAGGGCTACACGTCCCCGTACTTCATCACCGACCCCGACCGTCAGGAAGCGGTTCTCGATGACCCGTACATCCTGATCGCCAATCAGAAGATCGGCTCGGTCCAGGACCTCGTTCCCGTCCTCGAGAAGGTCATGCAGAGCGGCAAGGCGCTGTTGATCATCTCCGAAGACGTTGAGGGCGAAGCGCTCGCAACGCTGGTTGTGAACAAGATCCGCGGTACGTTCAACTCCGTAGCGGTCAAGGCCCCAGGCTTCGGCGAGCGTCGCAAGGCCCAGTTGCAGGACATCGCGATCCTCACGGGCGCGACGGTCATCTCTGAAGAGGTTGGCCTCAAGCTCGACGGTGTCACGATCGACATGCTCGGGACTGCCCGCAAGATCGTCATCACGAAGGACGACACGACGATTGTCGAAGGCGCTGGCTCTGTAGCTGACGTCGAGGCACGCGTGAAGCAGATCCGCCAGGAGATCGAGAACTCCGACTCTGACTGGGACACCGAGAAGCTCTCCGAGCGTCTCGCAAAGCTCAGCGGCGGTGTTGCGGTCATCAAGGTTGGCGCTGCGACCGAGGTGGAGCTCAAGGAGAAGAAGCACCGCATCGAGGATGCCATTCAGGCGACCCGTGCGGCTGTCGAAGAGGGCATCGTCCCCGGTGGTGGCGTTGCGCTTCTGCGTAGCCAGGCTGCTGTCGACAAGCTTCGCGGCAAGACCGACGACTGGAAGGCCGGTCGCCAGATCGTCCGTGAGGCTCTCGAGGCCCCGATCCGTCAGATCGCCGTCAACGCAGGCTACGAAGGTGGCGTGATCGTCGACAAGGTGAAGAGCGAGCACGGAGGCAATGAGGGGTTCAACGCTGCAACAGGCGTGTACGAGGACCTCATCGCCGCAGGCATCATCGATCCTGCAAAGGTGACCCGTTCAACGCTTCAGAACGCTGCGTCCATCGCTGCGCTTCTGATCACCACTGAAGCACTTGTTGCGGAGGTCCCAGAGGACGCCCCGGCAATGCCAGGTGGACACGAACACGGCGGAGGCATGGACTTCTAGTCCAGCCAAAGCTCATTGAGAAAGGCGGCCCGCAAGGGCCGCCTTTCTCGTTGTTCAGATGCCGGATGCCGCGGAGGCGTTCACCAGCTACCTTGTTCCGCACTCGGGCGATTTCACGGTTTCCGAGCTATTCGGCGTCAATCTTTGCGTATGCGGCATCGACGATCATACGCTCGAGTGAGCTCAGCGCCCGTGCCAGAGCGAGTTCTTCTCCGATGATGGGGATGCAAGGATCAGACGGGTTCCGTCTTGCCTTGCCCGTTGCGTTGAACACTTCGCCCCGCAGGTTCAACATGGTGTGAACAAGGGTGGTCGTGTCGTCTTCGTCTATGCCGACCTCGATAGTGATGTGTGTGTGCACCTGTCCTCCGGCGTTCGCTTGACCCTATTGTCTCGCGAGTTACCGCGTTTGACCAGCGGAAAGCTCAATCTCGTCATGAAAAGTCGGATAACGCAGACAGCATCCCCCATTCTGTGGGCTGACGACGCCATATAGGACGCAGCGAACCCTGGGTTCGCTGCACCTGGTGGTTCGTGGATCAGTACAGGAACATGGGTTTGCCCATGACGTGGCGGATCTTGGGGCGGTAGTTCTCCGAGTCGTAGAGTTCGCCGACGTCGACGCGTTTGATCCCCTCGCCCGTCACCGAGATCGGGACGTTCGTGTACGTACCCGAACGCAGTGCAACCATCCTGCCAGACGCACCCTCGAGGGCGAGATCTGCAGCCATGTTCGCATAGTTCGTGGCGACCATCATGTCGAGCGAGTCTGGCCGGCCGGACCGCATCAGATATCCGACCTGTTGGTAGATGATCGCCTCTCCTGTGAGTTCGGTGAGCAGCGACCCTGTGATCTGCCCGATCCCACCGAGCTTGCGGTGCCCGTAAGCGTCCTCGTCACCGGTGAGCACCATCTCACCTTCGGCGAGGG
>JBDLIR010000286.1:0-3480 GCA_039714815.1 Actinomycetota bacterium
CATCCGGTTGGGCTGGTCCATTCGATGTCGTTGTTAGCAAGGATCTGGTAGGTCCAGCCGAGCTTGTGTCGCATAGTGTGGTCGTGCCGGCAGAGCGGAGCGAGGTTGCCTGTCGTTGTTGGACCTCCGTCTTTCCATGCAATGGTGTGGTCCAGGTCGCACTCGGTCGCCGTCACACGGCATCCGGGGAACACACAGGTGGGATGAGTCGCCTCAACGAAACGTTGCTGTGCAGCGGTTGGTCGACGACGTGTCGTACCGGTAGCGATCGGCATACCGTCGTCTACAACGGTGTACCGCCACGTGGCCTTGTGCTGATCGTCGGCGACCTGTCGTGCAATATCGGCGATCACGGGCCCATAGCCAGCAAGATCCCCCGATGCCTCAGACAGCCCTGCGAGGATGTCGAGCTCGACACGGATATCAACCGTTGCGCCCTTCCCCGCCGACTTCGTGCCGGTGAGCAGATCGAGGAACACATCGGCACGAAGCTGATCCATCGTGCGTGACTCGTGCGGCCCGTGGAGGGTCCTGGCGATCTCGTTGATACGATGCGACACCGCAGCAGCCCTGCCGGGAGGAAGATCCAAAGCAAGCAGATTCGCCGTGCACGCATCGGTTGCCTCCGTCACGACACGGCGGTCCTCGACTGCCCGTTGCTGGCGACGTGTCGCAGCCTCAGGGTCGACCGCAACAGCAAGCTTACGGATCTGTGCCACGAGCTGGCCTGTGGTCAGCTCCGGTGCACGGTCGATGATACGGTCCACAACAGCGCGGGCCTCATCGTCGGTGAGGTGCGTGGTCTGCCACACAATCGTGCGAGCACGTGGCCGATCGATCAACCCCTCCAACAGTGCCTCCCAAACCCTCGGAAGGCGTTCACACAGATCAACAGCAAACGAAACCTCAACATCGGCCGATCGCCGGGTCAGATGCAGCGCACATCGCAGCTCGTGGGCAGTCGCTTCACACGCCCAACAACGGTCATAGCCCTCATCGTTCTCGAACGAATCGACCACGCTCACCATTGCCGCATACACCTGAGCGGTGTAATGAGACGAAAGACGCTGATACGCGCGAAGCACCACGATCCTGTCCTCCACCGACAAGCCATCGAGATCGATACCTGACACAGCGATAGCCAGGAACGGACCCGGCTGCATACCGTCAAGCTCCGCCACAGACGTGCCACCAGACTCCGTGACCCTGGCGCCGATCAACTCATCAACCCTTGTATCGAACATATGATCAGAATACGAACCCGGTATGACACAAACCGGCCCTACAGAACGAGAATCCAAGAAATCTCCTACGACTCACCACCCACGAAGCGTCACACAAAACCGGTAATGCGCTCTCGTCTGGAGACTGACATAATGCCGATTATGGGAACCGAGTACGACATCGATGATGTGGATGCGCAGGTCATTGAGTGGTTGCTCGATTCGGACCCTGCGATTCGGTGGCAGTTGATGCGAGACCTGCTCGATCGGCCTGAGGCTGAGTGGCTGGCAGAGCGAGCCAAGGTGGAGACCGAGGGATGGGGGGCTCAGCTACTCGCACTTGAGGATGACGACGGGCAGTGGGCAGGAGGCGCACACTTCCCTGCCGACTTCGAGTGGCCTGGACCCGATTCGTTTCAAGGACCGGGCAAGCCGTGGCTCGGAGGGGGACAGCCGTGGACATCTACCTCCCATGTGCTTGCCTTGCTGCGTGAATTCGGGCTCGACCCTGGAGCGGATCGGGTACGACGGTCAGTCAACCTGATCGGTGCCAACTGCCGGTGGGACTATGACAACCTGCCGTACTGGGGAGGCGAGGTCGAACCATGCATCAATGGGGCCCTGGTTGCCAACGGCACATACTTCAGGGTCGGCGATATGCAGGGTGTTGTCAATCGGCTGGTCGGTGAAGTACTAGAAGATGGCGGGTGGAACTGCGAGGCCGAATCAGGCTCCATACGGTCGTCATTCAATACCACGATCAACGTGCTCGAAGGACTCCTCGAGTTCGAACAGGTCACCGGCGGCACCACAGAATCCCGTGAGGCTCGACTGTCGGGAGAGGAGTTCCTGCTCGAACGCCGTCTCTTCAAGCGCTTGAGCACCGGCGAACCAGCCGACGAACGGTTCCTCCTTCTCACCCATCCGAATCGCTGGTTCTACGACGTTCTGCGTGGCCTGGACTACTTCCGAGCAGCAAGCGCCACTTTCGACTCTATGCCCGATCGGCGTATAGAGGAGTCAGTCGCCTACATCCGTTCTCGGCGGCGCGTGGACGGCAGATGGAATCTCGACTGGAGCCCCGAAGGCCGGACGTGGTTCGAAATAGACGACGGCGTCGGGAAGCCCTCCAAGTGGATCACGTTGAGGGCGTTCCGAGTGCTCAACTGGTGGGACGGGGCACGTAAATAGCGGCACTTATGCGGGCCAGGAGAAGCGTGCATAATGATTCTCTTATGTCAAGGTGCCGGCGGTTTGTGGACAGGACTGGGATGGGCCACACCGGTTGGTGGGCAGGCTCTTATTAGGTCACACGGTCCGCCTGGGAGAGGGCGGGTGGGGTCGACAGGTCATTATTAGGACAGTGGCCGAGGCCACGTCAGCCGGTTTGATTGGGTCAGACCCCCGCCCACGGTTTTCAGATCATGTGGGGTAGGTGTTTGTAGGTTTGGCGGGCCGCATATCGTTTGAGGCAGCGCATGATTTCGGCGGTGTTCAAACCTTGGTCTCGACGTCGGGCCACATATCGGCGGGTGTCGGGATCGGAACTCATTCGGGTTAAGACGATGCGGTAGAGGGCGGCGTTGGCTTGACGGTCACCTCCCCGGTTGAGTCGATGTCTGGTCACTTTCCCTGATGAGGCTTGGAGGGGAGTAGTCCCACAGAGATGAGCCCATGACCCTTCGGAGTGGAGACGGTCTGGGTTGTCCCCAGCAGTGACCAAGAGACTGGCTGCGGTGTCGACACCGACCCCGTAGAGCTCGAACAGTCCAGGAGCTATCTCGGTGATCAGGGGGGCGAGCATCCGGTCGATCTCTGCCATCTCGGCGTTGAGCCCTCGGATACGTCTCGCCAGGTTCCGGATCACCAGATACGTCGTATAGGTGACCGGGTCTGATCCTTTGCGGGGCCGCATGTTTGCTGCCTCTCTGATCAGTCCGGTCTTAGGTCTGTCCTTGAACCTGACCCTGATCTCCTCGGGAGCACAGAAGACCAGATGCCGCAGCTGGTTCAACGTTTGGATGCGTTGCTCACGAGCAGAACGGCGGGCCACCATCAGCACCCGGATCCGCTCGGCCGGGCCATTACGACCCTTCGGGGTCACCGTTGCTTCCCCCGACAACGCCGCTCGAGCCGCAGCTAGAGCATCGGTCGAATCAGACTTGCCGTGCCTGCGGCGTTTCTGACGGTTAGGACGATCCACCTCCACCACAACGATGTCTTGACCGGTCAGGAATCTGGTCAGGCCGACACCCCA
>JBDLIR010000287.1:0-3466 GCA_039714815.1 Actinomycetota bacterium
CGGCTGGATAGTCGCCTGGGATGCGACAGTCACTGGTGATGCCGAAGATCTGCAACGCAATGGACTCGACTCCGGGGGTGCCGCCTCCTTTACCGCCTCGTTCGAGGTCACCGAAGTCAATACGCCAGTCCCAAAGGCTGTCCTCGAGGGGAACACTCCGATGCCCCCGGCAGGATCGATCGTTGCGTTCACGTCGGACCGTGTTGGAGGGACACTTGACATCTTTCTCACGCGTTCCGATGGATCTGTGCTGCAGCTGACCGACCACCCAAACGGCGACGAGCTCCCAGCAATCTCGTCCGACGGCTCAACAGTCGTCTTCACTTCGCGTCGCTCGGGTAACGAATCCCTTTACCTCATCGACTCCGACGGAACCGATCTCAGACGTCTCACCGGCCCGATAAGTGACGGAGGTGATTCATGGGCGCAATGGTCACCTGATGACAACGAGATCGTTTTCGCCTCGGATCGAGGTTCCGGCGTAGGCAATGACAACCTTTGGATCATCGGTGCAGACGGCGCTGACCTGCGACAGCTCCTCGATCTTGAGCAATCCGCCATTTGGCCCTCCTGGTCACCGGACGGAATGTCCATAGCATTCGTATCCATTGCAGACGAGGACAGCCAAGGATTCGAGGTTTACGTCGTGGGAGCCGACGGGATGAATCTGCGTCGCGTCACCAGCAATGCAACTGGGCGAGGCTACGGCAGACCGCAATGGTTCCCTGACGGAAGACGACTGCTCGCAACGACCGAAACGAGCGACGGGACCGGAACGATCGTCGTGATCGATATTCAGACCGGAGAGCAGCTGTTCTCGACCCCCGGATCTCTAGGCACCGTCGTTCCCGATACGGAGATCATCCTCTACACCAATTCGGTTGGGGACATTGAATCCCTCGATATGATCACCGGAGATCGCCACCCCATCACTCTCCACGGAAGCATTGACTTGGCTCCAAGCGTCGCAACTCCGCAACAACGATGAAGAATCTAAGGTCGCCCAGACAGAAACTGGCAGGCTCGATCGGTCGCTACCGGGCGCCCATAACGGCACCTATGGCTTGGCCGTATAGCCGGTTCAGGGGGTCCGATTAGGAGCGACTAGGGGTCGCTCCCTATTGCTGCTGATGAGCAACGCTGTCACAATCGGATCATGGGGATATCCAGCTCAAAGCGGGGCGCAGGATTCGCTGATGCAGACAAGCGCAGATTCTGGTCGAGGTTTGCTAGGTGGTCTGGTGCTGCGATGGCTGTGGCATTTGCTCTTCCGTTCTTCCTCAAAGATGTGTGCAGCTCCGCTTATGGCTTCGCGGTCCTTGCTTGGACGGTTGTACCGATCGTGGTGATTGTTGGCCTTGTCGGATTGGCAGTACGGTCACCACGGGATCGCCGGTGGTGGCCGATAATGGGGACTGTGTTACTCACACCAGCCTGGCTTCTTTGGTTGCTGCTCCTGACTGTGAGCGCGGCACTGTCGGCCTCTTCATGCCTGTGAGCAGCTGAATCACATGAGAAGCGGGGTGTGCTTTTGACGCGCCCATATCGGCACCAAGGGTCGGTCAGAATACCAATAGCTCAGAGTGGCAGTGAGAGGTCGCCATAGAGGATCTACGTCTTGGCAGTTGCTTGGCATGTTTGACCGCGCGTTTGACCGCGGTGGCCGTTTGAGCACCCATTTCGAGAGGCCAAATATGCCGAAAAGCCCCTTGCGTAGGGGCTTTCGAGGGGTGGGCCTACCTGGATTTGAACCAGGGACCTCATCCTTATCAGGGATGCGCTCTAACCAGGCTGAGCTATAGGCCCATTCGGAATCCGGAAGGTTACCAACCTCGCCTGCCAATCATTCTGGGGAATCGCGGCGCCACGGTCGGCCTCTCCCTACTCGACGCGTCCGTTCATGCGTCGTTATCGTGTCTCTGCAGAGCGAAAGGATCGCCTCCGGCTATGGCAGTTGATGACAACGCGGTGGATGTCTCGGGTACGAGCACCCTCGAGGAGTCAGACCAGATAACGAACACGATCGAGCGAGCGTTGATACGTCTTGCTGTGATTGCACGCGTTGTCGGGTGGGCGTGGATGCTCATGCTCGTGATAGCGACCCTCAATGTCGACGAGGGTGCCGACCGTACGATCGTGATCGGCTCGATGGTGCTCGCAACAGCGTGGACGATTGTCACAGTGTGGGTGGCGAGGGACCGCCGCATCTTCGGTTCAGCCGCGTTCGTCTGGGCCGACGCCTCGGTCGTGCTCGTTGTGGGCGGCGCATCGTGGGCGGCGGGTGCCGACAACCTGTTCCACGGCGGTTACCTCATACCGACCCTGATCATCGCCGCATACGGTGTCAATCTCGCGGGTGTAACGGTGATTGCCACGCTCGTCAGCATCGAACAGGTGTGGATCCTGTTCAGCTGGGGCGTTGGCCCGGTTCCGGCCCTCTCCTCGCTGGGCTTCATCATTTGGGGGATCATCTTCGGTTGGCTGTTCGCCACGATCCGAAGGACTGACGCCTATCGCCGAGCGACCGTTGATGAGCTCATGTCCGAGCGTGAAACGAGTGTTCGACGAGGCGAACGGTTGGAGCTGGCGAACAAGCTTCACGACTCGGCACTGCAAACCCTTCAGGTGATCGATACGGATGCGGAGGACTCGGAACGTGTGAGAAAGCTTGCGCGTCGTCAGACGCGTGAACTCCGCAATCTGGTCGACTCTTACTCGTCGGCGCCACCGGAGTCGCTCAAGGCCGCGTTGATCCGGGCAGCAAGCGATGTCGAGGCGCTGTTCGATGTCGATGTGTCGGCGGTCGTGCGAGCTGATGTCGATCTCGATCCAACGCTGAACGCCCTGGTGGATGCCGCACGCGAGGCGATGACCAACGCAGCCAAGCACTCGGGGGCGGATCGAATCGATCTGTATGCTGCTATCGAGGACGACATGGTCGCCATCTATGTCCGGGACGAAGGTGCCGGATTCGATGAGGAGCACGCGACTGTCGGGCACGGGCTCGAGCATTCCGTGCGCGGGAGGGTGCGGGATGTCGGCGGTGACGTGTGCATCGAGAGCACGCCCGGCGAAGGTACCGAGGTCAAGCTCACGGCTGCCTTCGCGGGGGTCCTGTCATGACCAAACCGCGCATTGTTCTCGTGGACGATCACGAGATACTGCGAGCCGGTGCCGCCAAGTATTTGGCCGAGCGGTTCGAGATCATCGGTGAGGCCGGTGATGTTGGTGAGGCCGTCGAGGTCGTCGTAGCGACGAGACCAGACGGCGTGCTTCTCGATGTTCACCTGCCGTCCGGAAGCGGGGCTGATGTCGTCCGCGGCGTGAGAGACGCCGGGGTCGGGTGCCGTTTCGTCTGCCTTTCCGTATAACCTGCCGGAGCGCTATCGCCTGGTCTGGCACGATGACGCCAACCGAGAACATGTGCATCACGACCCTTACTGCTTCCCACCCCAGCTCGGCGATC
>JBDLIR010000288.1:0-3457 GCA_039714815.1 Actinomycetota bacterium
CGCTCCCGCAAGCCCAGATACTCGAGGAGGGCCCTGCCCGCCTTGGCCTCTTCGACGGGATCAGCAGTCAGCGAGAAACGGATCGTGTCTCCGATCCCCTCACTGAGGAGCGTGGCGATTCCAGCCACCGATTTGATCAGGCCTCCAGGCAGCGGGCCAGCCTCGGTCACGCCGAGATGGAGCGGATAGTCGGTGGTGTCGGCAAGCAGGCGGTACGAGTCGATCATCAAGGGAACGGTCGAATGCTTCACCGAGATCTTCACATCATGGAAGCCGACATCGTCGAAGTACCTGACCTCCTGCATCGCGGACGCAACGAGCGCTTCCGGTACCGGGCCGCCGAACTTGTCGAGCAGAACCTTGTCCAACGAACCGGCGTTGACACCGATCCGGATGGGTATCTGCGCATTCCCCGCAGCACGGGCGACCTCCTTTATGTGCTGCTCGTTGCGAATATTGCCCGGGTTGAGACGCAGCGCCGAGACACCGGCCTCGATGGCTGCGAGCGCGAGAGAGTGCTGGAAGTGGATGTCCGCAACGATGGGGACGGGAGACCTCGGCATCATCTCAGCGAGACCACCGGCTGCTTCGGCCGTGTTGCAGGTAACTCGAACGATGTCGGCACCTGCGGCCGCAAGGGAGTAGATCTGGGTGAGCGTCGCCTCAACGTCAGCGGTCTTGGTCGTCGTCATCGACTGGACCGAAATCGGCGCGCCTCCCCCAACATCGATGTTGCCAACGCGAAGTTTGCGTGTCTGCCGCCGCGAGAAGGTCATGTGGGAAGAGTTTACTGGCGTACGTAATTCGTAGTACGAAAAGCGAGCGAAGCTCGCCTCACTGGATCGGTTTGAAGATATCCAGGTAGACGCCCATGAGCCCGATACTCACGATGAAGAGGAACACGGCTGCCGCAACGGGGAGAAGTCGTTCGATGTTGGGCTCTCTGCCTGTGATCTTCTCGTACGCCGCCACCGCGAAGTGGCCACCGTCGAGGGGGTAGAGGGGAACGAAGTTCAGGACCCCGACGAAGATGTTCACCAGCGCAAGGAGCTGCAGTGTCGATTCGACCGGGCCGGCGAGCCGGACAAGGCCGATCGGGCTGATCGGTCGTACGGTTTCGAGGACCTCCTGGTTGCCACCGAAGAGCGAAACGATGAGCGCAGGGAATCCGATGATCATCTGCCACAGGCCGTTGACGCTCTGCACCGCAGCATCGAAGAACTGGCCGATGGCGATCCCGATCGCGGCGATCGGGCCTGGCGTGTCTCTCCCCGCTTGAGGGGTAACACCGAAGAACCCTGTCGCCTCGAGCACAGGCTCACCGTCGGCGTCCACCACCACCTCACCGTCCTCTATGACCGGCCGGTCGATGATTGCGAGCGTCGTTTCGAGGTCGACCGTTTCGCCACGTCTGTCAACGGTGATGATGACCGAGTTGTCCCCGTTCGCCTCGGCGAAGTCGCTGAACTCCTCCCAGGTGGCGATAGTCGTACCGTCCACAGCGAGGATCGTGTCCCCCGCCTGGGCGCCCGCAAGAGCGGCGGGTGTCGGTTCACTCGTCGACGGAAGCTCCTCGCTGACCGCCGCGATCGTGGTCGTCCTCACAACCTGGCCATCGGCATCGGTGGCGAGTGTTCCCCAGACCGACGCCACGAACCACAACAACACGATCGCCACGACGAAGTGGCTCATGATGCCGGCGAGAACGACGATCGACTTCTTCCAGAACGAGGCGGCACGGTACGTACGACCCTCCTCGTCTGGTTCGATCTCCTCGAACGGGTTCATGCCGATGATGCGCACATAGCCACCGAACGGGAGCGCCTTGACGCCGTATTCGGTCTCCCCGCGAGTGGTGGACCAGAGCTTCGGACCGAACCCGAAGAAGGCCTGCGTCGCCTTCATGCCAAATGCTTTGGCGGCGACGAAGTGCCCTCCCTCGTGGATGACGATCATCAGGATGAAGCCGATGATCATGATCGTTGGTCCCATGGGGTTCCCTTACATCGTGTGCCGTGCCAGAACGGTACCGGCGCACACGCCTAACTATTCGGTACTGATCGCCTCGAGGATGTTCATGCGAGCTGCCTTACGAGCCGGCCAGATCGCGGCAAGCACACCAGCGACAGCAGCGAGCACCAACGCGAGGATTACCTGGCCCACAGGAATGTCGAAGGTACCTAGCCCCTCGTCTGTGAGCGCCTTGACGACGGACCATCCGAGGACGATACCGACGCCAACCCCGAGCAGGGCCCCGAAGGTTGCAACGATCACCGCTTCCCATCGCACCATCCGACGCACCTGGCGCCTGCCCATCCCAACTGCTCTCAACAAACCGATCTCCTGCGTCCGCTCGTAGACGGACAGCGTCAGCGTGTTCGTGATCCCGAGCACAGCGATGACAACAGCGAAGAACAACAAACCGGTGAACAGAGCAAGCGCCTGGTCGACCTGCATCTCCGCTTCGGTAACGATCTCAGATTTCGTCTGCGCCTTGACGTTGCCGTAGCTGTCAACCGTTGGAGCGATCGCCTCTTGAGCATCTGGGACCGAGACTCCATCAGCGGCATTGGCGAAAACGACAACGTCGCCCTCGTACCGGAAATTGGCTTTGTACGCATCGGTCGAGACGAAGATGTCCGAGAGCTCGTTCTCTTCATAGACACCGACAACGAGCGTCTCGACAACGCCGGTCGTCTGGTACTCGATGCTCAAGGTTTCTCCGACAGCGAGGCCTTTCTCCTCGAGATACGATGTCGAGACGATGACCGAGTCAGGCTGGCTCAACGAATCGACCGCTCCTTCGTCGGCACCCAGGGAGAACACTTCCTCGATCGTTGCGGGGTCGATCGCAGCTACGTTCATCTCCTCTGCCCCTATGACGACACGACCGAATTGCAGTGCTGACACGACCTCGATCTCCTCATGGCCGCGTATCTCCCCGGCGAAACCCGGGCTGATGGTCGCCGGGGCATTGGGATCGCTTTGGTTCGCCGACTGGAACGTGATGTCCGCAGGGAACAGTTCGAAGATGGTCTCCGATACCGATGCCTTCGTCGAAGACGCGAACACGGAGAAGAACACCACCAGCGCTACGCCGATCATCAGTGCGGACGCGGTCGACGCTGTACGACGTGGCTGGCGTTTCGTGTTCTCCGTCGCCAGCTTCCCTGACACGCCGAAGAGCTTCGGCAGCGGCCAGCCGATCACGTTCGCAAGTGGACGTGCTGCAAGGGGCGCAAGCACCGACACGCCGATGAAGCCAATAGCGGCGCCCGCTGCGACAAGCACAAGAGGGTTTCCGACGCTGAGGAACAGTCCGAGGCCGAGGAGTGCAACTCCTACCCCTGTGACGACCGTCCCGACAACCGCACGGGTATGCAGGCTCCTGCGCGGCGTCCGGGATGCATCTTCTCGAAGCGCCGCGATCGGTGGGATACGAGATGCCTTGCGTGCG
>JBDLIR010000289.1:0-3440 GCA_039714815.1 Actinomycetota bacterium
TACACCGAGGGCTACTACTACAAGCCGCGCATGGACATCGAACTGCTCTCCGAGCACGCTGAGGGTCTCATCGTGGGGTCAGGCTGTCTCGGTGGGCACGTCCCTCAACTCCTCGGTGTCGATGATGCAGCAGACGATGATCAGACGACGCAGGAACGGGACTTCGATGCGGCGCTGGCGACGGCAGCGATGTACCAGGACATCTTCGGGCGTGACAACTACTTCATCGAACTCCAGGATCATGGCATAGAGGCGCAACGCAGGATCATGCCCGATCTGTTGAAGATCGCCAACAGTATCAACGCACCGCTTCTTGCAGCGAACGACTCGCATTACACCCATGCGCATGAAGCGGATGCCCACGATGCGCTTCTGTGCATCCAAACCGGGTCGATCAAGTCGGATGAGAACCGGTTCAAGTTTCACTCCAACGAGTTCTACATCAAGTCCGCGCAACAGATGCGAGACCTCTTCCCGACCGAGGAGTACCCGGGAGCTACGGACAACACCCTGTGGATCGCTGAGCGGGTCGACCTCGATATCGAGTTCGGCAAGATGCTCCTGCCCAACTTCGACGTCCCGCAGGGTCATGACGTCGATTCCTACCTGCGCGAGCTCGTGGTGGAGGGCGCTGCGATGCGCTACGGGACGCTCGACGATGTCAAGCGCGACAGGATCGACTATGAGCTACGGGTCATCTCTGAGATGGGCTTCTCCGCCTACTTCCTCATCGTGTGGGACCTCATCAAATATGCAAAGGAACATGGCATTCGCACAGGCCCTGGGCGGGGAAGCGCCGCGGGATCGATCGTGGCGTACTGTCTTTCGATCACGGACCTCGACCCGATCGAGTTCGGGCTCATCTTCGAACGGTTCTTGAACCCCGGCCGCAAGGAGATGCCCGATATCGACATGGACTTCGATGAGCGGTACCGCGGCGATGTGATCAAGTACTCGGCGGAGAAGTACGGGTCCGACCACGTCGCGCAGATCATCACGTTCTCGACGATCAAGGGGAAACAGGCGATCAGGGACGCCGCCAGGGTCCTCGACTATCCGTACTCGACCGGTGACCAACTCGCCAAAGCGATGCCGCCCGCCATCTTGGGCAGGGACGCCACTATCGACCAGTGTCTCACGGAGCCGGACCGGTATGCGTCGAGCAACGAGCGTGACTATTACTCGGCCGCATCCGGCCTGAGGGACCTCCTCGAAACGATGGATGGCGCTCGCGAGATCATGGAGACGGCAACGGGCCTCGAAGGGCTACGACGTCAGGACTCGATCCACGCCGCAGCGGTTGTGATTTCGCCAGAACCGCTGACCAATATCGTCCCGATTCAGCAGAAAGGTGAGGATGCAGAGGTCGTGACCCAGTACGAGATGCACGGGGTCGAAGCGCTCGGGTTGCTGAAGATGGACTTCCTCGGCTTGAGGAACCTTGCAACGATCGAGCGAGCTCTTGAACTGATCGAACGCAACACGGGTGAACGGCCAGACATCGACAACGTGCCGCTCGATGACGAGGCCGTGTACGACCTGTTCCGCAAGGGAGACACGATCGGCGTGTTCCAGTTCGAGGGCACGGGGATGCGTGGCCTGATGCGCAACCTTGGACCGGATGAGTTCGAGCATCTGATCACGCTCAACGCTCTGTATCGCCCAGGCCCGCTTGGGGCAGGGATGCACCTCGAGTACGCAGATCGCAAGAACGGGAAGAGCCCTGTCGAGTATCCGCATCCGGATCTTGGTGAGGTACTCGGCGATACCTACGGGATCATCGCATACCAGGAGCAGGTGATGCAGACCGCCGAGAAGATCGCAGGCTTCTCGATGGCGGAAGCGGACGGACTGCGCAAGGCGATGGGGAAGAAGATCCCAGGTGTCATGGCTGAGCAGGAGGCGAAGTTCGTTGCCGGTTCCATGGAGCAGGGCTACGGAGAGCAGCTAGGCAAGGACCTTTTCGGATTCATCGAGCATTTCTCTGGCTATGGCTTCGTCAAGAGCCACTCAGCCGCTTACACGCTCGTTGCGTACCAGACGGCGTGGCTGAAAGTGCACTATCCGGCCGAGTACATGGCGGCGCTCCTCACTGCCGTCAAGCGTGACAAGGACAAGACGGCTGCCTATCTCCACGAGTGCCGCATGATGGGAATCGACGTCGTGGTTCCCGGGGTCAATGTGTCTGAGCGGGACTTCCTCGCTGTGGACGGCAAGATCGTGTTCGGGCTCTCGGCGGTGAGGAACGTCGGTGAGGCAGTCGTTGACTTGATCGTTGCGGAGCGCAACGCAAACGGCGACTTCTCTGACTTCTTCGACTTCATCGACAGGGTCGACGTTCAGGCGCTCAACAAGCGCACTATCGAATCCATGATCAAAGCTGGAGCGTTCGACAATCTCGAGCACCCGAGGAGGGGCCTGCTTGAAGTCGCATACGCAACGGTGGATGCCACCGTGGACCGCAGACGCGCGGAGGAAGCAGGCCAGTACAGCCTCTTCGGTGGTGGCGAAGCGGAGATCTCCGACGTGTCGCACGAGATCCCCGACCACGAGTGGGACAAGAAGGTGCTTCTCGCATTCGAAAAGGAGATGCTCGGGCTCTACATCTCAGACCACCCGCTGTTCGGCGTCGAGAACTACCTCGCGACGATGACCGACACGGAGATCCCGGCACTGTGGGACAAGGTGGATCGTTCCCAGGCAACGATCGGTGGTGTCATCGGCGCGATGAACCGCCGCTACACCCGCAAGGGCGAACCGATGCTGTACTTCGCAGTCGAAGGTCTCGCTGGAAGTGTCGAGGCGGTCGCTTTCCCGAGGACGGTCGCCGAACACGGCCCGATGATCCGTGAGGATGCTGTGCTCGTGTTGAAGGGCAGGGTCGATCACCGTGGCGACGACATCAAGTTCATCGTCCAATCGGTGAGCGAACCCGAACTCAAGGCGGACTCGTCTGTCCGGCTCCGGGTGCCGGCATCCCGGATGTCCCCTGTTGTCGTGCAGAGGCTCAAGTCCGTCCTGTTGAACCATCCAGGGAACGCACCGGTGTACATCCACATGACAGGTGAGACAGGAGTGAAGGTCTTGAAACTCGGGTCGGACCACAGCGTCGACCCCCGCTCTGCGCTCTTTGCAGAACTCAGAGAACTCTTCGGCAGCTCAGCGGTCTTCTAGACGGCGCTCTCCGCTCTCCGCCTTCCGCATTTCGATTCCAGAGCCCCCTCTGTCTCGTACCTCGACATCTCCCCCAGCAAGCTGAGGGAGAGAAAGAAGATTGCTTCCCTCCCTCGACGAAGTCGGGGGAGGTGGCCGAGCGCAGCGAGGTCGGAGGGGGCTTGCTGCGCCTACTCGTCCTCTTCGAGGGAGGAGTCGCGCAGGGATGCTGCGGTCTGGCGGGCCTCTTCGATGCCGCCTTCAGTGAGCTTGGCGCTATCGGTGAG
>JBDLIR010000290.1:0-3424 GCA_039714815.1 Actinomycetota bacterium
CCTTGATCATCCGCCCCAACTTGTGGGTATCGATGAGGAATGAATCGTGGCCATTCGGACTGTCGAGCACAGCGAACCGGGCGTTCGGCATGCTGGCAGTCATCGTGCGAACCTCCGCGACCGGGTAGAGGACATCTGTGCTGATACCGACGACGAGAGCTCGCGTCTTGATCCGATTCAGTATGGCCTCACGCGGGCCACGCCCCCTCCCGAGATCGTGTGAGTCCATTGCGTCGAGAAGTGTGAGGTATGTGTCGGCGTCGAATCGGTCGACGAGCTTGTCGCCCTGGTAGCGGAGGTACGACTGTGCCGCGAACGACCCGTCCTCGGATTCGCGTCCGAAGCGGGTTTGGAAGCTCGCGGGACTGCGATAGGAGCACATGGCGATCATCCGAGCCGTAGCGAGTCCATCGGCGGGAGTCTTCGCTGTGCGGATGGCACCGCGCTGGGCTTCCGACAGTCCTATCGCCCAGGCCGATTGTGAGGATCCGACACCGATCGGGACGATCGTGCCAACCTTCTCCGGGTACAGCACCGCCCACTCGAGAACCTGCATGCCGCCCATCGAGCCTCCAATCACCAGATCGAGATACTCGACGCCGAGTTGGTCGAGGACCGACTTCTGGAGATGCACCATGTCTCGGATCGTGATGCCCGGAAAGCTCCCGGGTTCGGTGTGTGAGCTCGGTCCGGTGGTTCCGTAGCAGCTCCCGAGAACGTTCATCGAGACGATGAACGAGTCCGACGCGTCGAAGATGCGGTCCCTGCCGAAGAGATCCCTCCACCAGTCATCGGCGTCGGCACTGCCGGTCAGGGCATGGCAGATCAGCGTGGCCTCCGTCCTGAACCTGCCCCACGTACGGACTTCGACATTGACATCGCGGAGTGTTCCCCCTCCCTCGAGGGGGAACACTCCTGGTACGCGGATCGTGCGCCTCACGACGCGACGGCGGCGACCGTCGTGAGAGTGGCAAACGCCTTCTCGAAGTCGGCCTTGATGTCGTCGATGTGCTCGATGCCGACGGAGACGCGGATGAGATCGTCTGTGACACCCGACGTCAGCTGTTCCTCGCGGTCGAGCTGCTGGTGGGTCGTCGACGCCGGGTGGATGACCAGCGTCTTGGCATCGCCCACGTTCGCCAGATGGGAGGCGAGCTCAACCGAGTCGATGAACTGCTCGGCCGGTCCAGCTCCACCGTCGATTCCGAACGACAACACCGCGCCGTACCCGTTGGTGAGGATCCGGCCCGCTACTTCGTGATAGGGGTGATCCTCGAGTCCCGGATAGTTCACCCACGAGACCTGCGGCTGGTCCTGAAGCCACGTCGCGAGCTCGAGGGCATTGTCGACATGTCGCTGCACACGGAGCGACAGCGTCTCAACTCCCTGGAGGAGAAGGAAGGCGTTGAACGGAGACAGGCACGCTCCCAGGTCCCTGAGCCCTTCAACTCTCGCCCGGATAGCGAAGGCGATATTCCCGAATGGCCCGTCAGGGCCGAACGTGTCGGCGAACACCAGACCGTGGTACCCCGGGGAGGGCTCGGTGAACGCAGGGAACTTCCCATTTCGCCAATCGAAGTTGCCGGAGTCGACGATGATCCCGCCGATCGACGTGCCGTGTCCTCCGATCCACTTCGTGGCTGATGCGACGACGATGTCTGCGCCATGATCGATCGGTCGTCCGAGGTATCCGGCCGCACCGAAGGTGTTGTCAACGACGAGGGGGACTCCCGCGTCGTGGGCCACGTCGGCGAATGCCGGAAGGTCCGGAACGTTGAATCTCGGGTTGCCGATCGTTTCGAGATAGAGGGCCTTGGTCCGATCGTCGATCCGTGATGCGAACTCGTCCGGGTCGTCGCCCGACACGAACCGAACCTCGATGCCCAGTCTCTCGAGGGCAACCTTGAATTGGTTGTACGTGCCGCCGTACAGATACGACGTCGACACGATGTTGTCCCCGGCAGATGCCAGCGTCGTGATCGTCGTGAGCTGTGCCGCTTGTCCGCTCGCCGTTGCAACTGCGGCGACGCCGCCTTCGAGTGCGGCGATTCGCTGTTCGAAGACATCGGTAGTCGGATTCATGATCCGCGTGTAGATGTTGCCGAACTCCTCGAGGGCAAAGAGCCGTGCGCCATGGGCTGCATCGTCGAACGTGTACGACGTCGTCTGGTAGATCGGAACCGCCCTGGCGTTCGTGCCTGGCGCCGGTTCCTGGCCTGCATGGATCTGCAGGGTCTCGTAGCGATAGTTGTCTGACATGGTCCCTCCCGGGTTGTCCGAGGGCTGCGGTGGTGCTCGGAAGGGGTGCTGTCACAAAGAGAAAGGACCCGCTCCGTCGCCGGTGCAGATCCTTCGTTGTGTTGGGTGTTGCGCTGCTACGCGTGAGGTCTGCACGGCTGTTTCATGGCCATGCACATCATCGCGCGGGTGAATGCAACGTTCATTGAGGAGCGAATGTAAGGGTGATCGGCTTGCTTGTCAAGGGTGAAGTAGCGCCGGGGCGGTGGAGTGCGTGTGGATCTCCCTTGACGGAAGCAATGCGCAACTGGTAGGTTGCGCATTACAGGCAACCGACTGGTTGCGTTATGGAAAGGACCCAACATGCAGGACACGATCACGCGAAGCACCCGCATCCGGGCGGACATCGAGAGGGTCTGGGATGCGTTGACAACCGCAGAGGGAATTCGCCGGTGGTTCGGAGACCAGGCTGAGATCGATCTTCGCCCGGGCGGCGAAGCCCACTTCGGCTGGACCGAGTATGGATCATCGAACCACGCCATCGTGGTGGCTGTTGAACGCCCAACCCACTTCTCGTACCGCTGGTCGGCGACCGGGGCAGAGCGAGCCGACACCGGGCCGTCAACCCTTGTCGAGTTCACGCTTGCCGAGACCGCCGGTGGCACCGACGTCACGGTTGTCGAGTCTGGGTTCGCATCGTTGCCAGCGGAGACCATCGAACAGAACCTGAGGGAGAACACAGCCGGCTGGAAGGCCGAGATGCAGGATCTCGTTGAGTATCTGGAGGCCGCGACCACATGAGCCGGAGGGCGAATCAGGTGTTCTCCGCGCTCGCAGATCCGACCCGTCGACAGATCCTCGAGTGGTTCGACGGCGCAGGCGCGGCGACGGCGACGGAGCTGACGTCGCGATTGCCGATGAGTCGCCAAGCCATCACGAAGCACCTGAAGGAACTTGAGCGAGCGGGACTCGTCTCCTCGGTGAGAGAAGGACGTGAGACCCGGTATTCGGGCACAGGCCAAGGCCTCGACGAGGCTGCGGGATGGCTCGCGGAACGCAGCGCGGCTTGGGGAGTGCGTCTGTCTCGTCTTGCGGAAGCCTCAGAGGACGACCCGAGTTCTTGACTCTCTCGGAGCAAGTCGGTCATTGAGCCGATCGGTTCTTCTGGTGCGATACTGTCGGGGTA
>JBDLIR010000291.1:0-3420 GCA_039714815.1 Actinomycetota bacterium
CTTGGGCCGGCCGTGTGAGTCCACGCTAGTGGCGGTGCGGCATCCTGACCACCGTTCTAAATGGATTCCTTATCGAGTTCAAGAGGTTTGTTGCGTTTTCGTCAGTCACGATGGGTTCACGGTTGGCCGTTGTGAGGCACTCGCTACTCTTCGACCTCTGAATCCATGTCAACGGGAGATCACCGATGGGCACAACACCCGGCAAGCTCGACCTCGAGGCCCTGGCCGTTGCGGTGGACGAAGGCACCATCGACACCGTGGTCGTGGCATTCACCGATCACTACGGCAGGGTTCACGGCAAACGCGTGGACGCCTCGTTCTTCCTCGATGATGTGGCTGCTTCGGGCACGCACGGATGCGACTACCTGCTCACGGTTGACATGGAGATGGAGCCAGTTCCTGGATACGCGTACTCGAACTGGGAACTCGGGTACGGCGACTTTCACATGGTTCCCGACTTTGGAACCCTGCGGGTCGCGTCCTGGCTGGATGCAACGGCGATCGTTCTGTGCGACCTCTTCGATGACGCGACCGGTGGCTATGTCGCCGTCGGGCCGCGGTCGATGCTGCGGCGCCAGGTCGACAGGCTGGCGACCCATGGGTACACGGCCAAGGCCGCCTCCGAACTCGAGTACTACATGTATGAGGAGTCCTACAGGGAGGCATCTGACATCGGCTTCCATGACCTGACTCCCGTGGGCTGGTACAGCGAGGACTATCACCTCACGCAGGGAGCGCGTGAGGAGTTCTACAACGGAGCAGTGCGGCGCCACCTGAAAGCGTCGGGCATTCCCGTTGAGAACTCGAAGGGTGAGACAGGCAGAGGCCAGCACGAGATGAACATCCGGTACACGGACGTCCTCGAGATGGCCGACCGGCACACCATCATGAAGTTACTCATGAAGGACATCGCTGACCAACTCGGCATGAGCGTGACGTTCATGGCGAAACCAGAGAGTGACCAGGCCGGTTCGAGCTGTCACATCCATCTCAGCTTGTGGCATGACGGTGAGAATGCCTTTGTCGGTGAGAACGTGATCGGCCGGATCGAGTGTTCCGACACGTTCACGTCGTTCCTTGGCGGCTGGATGGCCAGGGTCGAAGACTTGATGCCGATGTTCGCACCGACGGTCAACTCCTACAAGCGCTTTCAGGAAGCATCGTGGGCGCCGACGAACGTCGCGTGGAGCTACGACAACCGGACAGCCGGGTTCCGCATCGTGGGCGCCGGCCCAAGCCTCCGGATCGAGTGCAGGATTCCCGGCGCAGACGTCAACCCGTATCTTGTGTACGCAGCGGCCCTGGCGGGTGGCATCGACGGTATCGAAACCGACACGGAGCCACCAGAGATGTTCACCGGGGACGTGTACGCAGCCCAGAATCTCAAGGCTGTACCGGGTTCTCTGACCTCAGCGATTCCCCGATTCGCCGAGAGCTCTTTCGTCCGTGAGTCGCTCACGGCAGAGGTCCAGGACCACTACGCGCACTTCTACGCGGTGGAAGCAGCGGCATACGACGCTGCAGTGACCGACTGGGAGCGCGTCCGGTACTTCGATCGCATCTGACTTGGCGATCCCGTCGACAGGAAACAGGTAGAAGCATGAATCGTCTCGAAGGCAAAGTCGCATTGATCACCGGAGCAGGAGGTGGCATCGGTCGGGAATCATCGGTGCTGTTCGCTGCCGAAGGTGCGGCTGTTGTGTGCGTCGACATCGATGAGAAGGCTGCTGGTGAGACCGCAGATCTCATCAGCGCGTCCGGTGGCAGAGCGATCGCAGTGCACGCCGATGTTTCGTCGGGTGGTGACGCTGAGGCGATGGTGCAAGCCGCGGAGGATGTGTTCGGTGGATTGCACGTCCTGTTCAACAATGCCGGGATCATGCACAGCGACGATGGCGATTCCCAGGACACTTCCGAGGCGATATGGGACCTGACCATGAACGTGAACGCCAAGGGTGTATTCCTCGGATGCAAGTATGGCATTCCAGCGATCAGACGCTCCGGCGGGGGTTCGGTCATCAACACTGCATCGTTCGTTGCCAAGCTCGGTGCAGCAACGCCCCAGGTTGCCTATACAGCATCCAAGGGCGCGGTCCTTGCGCTTACGAGAGAGCTCGCCGTGGTCCATGCCAGGGAGGGCGTCAGGGTCAACGCCCTGTGCCCGGGGCCTCTGCGTACCGAACTGCTCATGAGGTTCCTCGATACCGAAGCGAAGAAGCAGCGGCGACTTGTGCATGTCCCGATGGGCCGGTTCGGCCTTGCTGAGGAGATGGCGAAGTCCGCCCTGTTCCTTGCCTCAGAGGATTCCTCGTACGTCACGGGTAGCGAGTTCATGGTCGACGGTGGCCTCACCGCTGCCTATGTGACCCCGGAGTGATGGGAATGGACACCACATTCGAAGGGCTCGTGATCGATGGTGCCAGGGAGCCGAGCCTCTCTGGAGCGCTCGACGATGTGAAGAATCCTGCGACCGGCGAGGTCATCGCCGAGGTTGCCAGGGGTGGACCTGACGACGTTCAACGGGCGGTGAAGGTGGCGAGGCGGCGGTACGTGTCGTCTGCTTGGAGTGCGATGCGCCCGGCCGAACGAGGTGAGGTCCTTGCCAGGATCGCCGATGGGATCACCGCGAACCGTGGCTCGTTCGCTGCAGCTGAGTCGCGCAACGCTGGGAAGCCGATTTCGGCGGCGCTCGGAGAGATCGACGCCGCCGCAAGAACGTTCCGGTTCTACGCGGGGGCGGTGGACAAGTTCCACGGGCAGACGATCCCCGGTAGCGCTGATGGCACTTTGATGACCTTTCGGGAGCCCCTCGGCGTCGTCGGCGTCATCGTCCCGTGGAACTTCCCGTTGCTGATCCTCGCATGGAAGGTCGCGCCGGCGCTTGCTATGGGTAACACCGTTGTCGCCAAGCCAGCGGGCGTGACACCGTTGACCGCGTTGATGCTCGGAGACCTTGCAGTCGACGTCGGCCTGCCCGATGGCGTGCTCAACATCGTTACCGGACCCGGCTCATCGGTCGGTTCCGCCCTCGTGACCCACCCGGACGTCCGCAAGATCTCCTTCACCGGGTCCACCGAGGTTGGAGCCGGCGTCATGAGAGATGCCGCGGCCGATATCAAACGTGTGTCACTCGAACTCGGTGGGAAGTCCGCGGCGATCGTTTTCGCTGATGCCGACATGGCCGAAGCTGTCGAGTCGTCGATCTGGGCTGTGTACGACAACGCCGGCCAGGACTGTTGTGCGCGCTCGAGGATCCTGGTCGAACGATCGCAGTTCGACGACTTCGTTGCGGCGTTCGCTGCGCGTACCGAGAGTCTCGTTGTCGGCGACCCGGCGAGTGCCGACACGGACATGGGCCCTTTGATCACTCCCTCGCACCGGGCATCGGTCGAGGAGCACATGGACAGGGCTGAAGCCGAA
>JBDLIR010000292.1:0-3413 GCA_039714815.1 Actinomycetota bacterium
GGTTGCGCACGGGCTGAGTGGTGCGACCTGGTTTCCCCCTCTGTCTCGTAGCTCGACATCTCCCCCGCGAAGGCCGGGGGAGAGAAGCGGAGAGCGGAGAGCCATGATGATCCACTCAGGTTGCGCGCAGGCTGAGTGGTACGACTTGGTTTCCCCCTCTGTCTCGTTCCTCGACATCTCCCCCGTCCAAAGAGCCGGGGGAGAGAAGCGGAAAGCGGAGAGCGGACTTCGGACTTCGGATCATGAGGTGCAGTCAACGCTTCGACATGGGTACGATTGTGCCGTTCACTCTCGGTGGCGCCGGTTTCGATGCTTGGCCACCGAATCGATTGGAGACTCTCATCGCAGGCAAGGACGACTACTTCAGGGCCAAGGGTGTGGTTATCGAGACCCTCCCCAACGCGACGTTTCGCGTCAAACTCGAGACGGGCCACGAAGTCACCGCGCGTGCGTCTGGCAAGATGCGCAAAGGTCGCATGATTCGCATCATCCCCGGCGATCAGGTGGAGGTCGACGTATCAGCCTACGACCCGACCATGGGTCGAATCGTCTGGCGCTACAGGTAGCGAAGACACCAGATGCCGGATGGCAGATGCCAGATGGCAGATGCCAGATGCCAGAGGAAGCATCGCGCGTCATGCTTTCTGGAAGCGAACCCGCGAGCGATCTGGTGTCTGGTATCTGATTTCTGTCAGCGAGCTCGCGAGCGATCTGCGTCTTCGCCCTACTCCTCTGATGGCCGCAGGTGTGAGGGGCGGTCCAGGTGGGTGTGTCTGCCATCTGCGGGGTTGTGCGCAGGGTCGTCGAGGAACACCTGATCCCCGTCGACATGCAGGAACGCCGATCCGTACGCTTCTTTCAGGAGATCGGCCGTCAGCACCTCGTCTGGTGTTCCCGACGCAACGACCCGGTTCGCCATCAGCACCACATGGTCAGACACGCGTGCCTCCGCAAGGTCGTGTGTTGACATGACGATCGTGCGGCCGAGTGCCTGCTCCTCGTGGATCACCGCGTCGATAGCCTGAGCTGACGTGAAGTCCAAACCCGTGAGCGGCTCGTCGAGCAGGAGGAGATCGTGGTCCTGGGCGAGCCCCTGGGCCACAAACACTCGCTGTCTTTGCCCTCCTGAGAGTTCACGCAGGTGATAGTTGGCAACAGCGGTGATCGACATTCTCTCCATGGCGGCATCAATGACCGCTCGATCATGGTTGGTGAGTCGGCCGAAGGTCGGCAGCGACGGGTATCTGCCCATGGTCACGACCTCTCGCACCGTGATAGGCAGAGCGTCGTTCACTTTCGTGGTCTGGAGGACGAACGAGATCCGCCTGCTTGTCGCTGCCTGGTGAACGGTCATCGTTCCAGAAGACGGTGTCAGTATCCCCGCAATACCCGAGAGCAGCGTGGATTTTCCCGACGCGTTCGGCCCGATGAGCGCCGTGATAGCACCCTCAGGAATGGTGAACGTTGACCGGGAAACCGCAACGCTCGACCCGTACCGATACTCGACATCCGTAGCTTCGATTGCATTCACGCTGTAGAAGCTTATCGTGATCGGAAGGGCTCGCTGCGTTTCGCGGGCTCGCTGCGCTCGCGGACCCGCTCGCAGGCTCGCTGACAGACATCAGATACCAGACACCAGATCGCTCGCGGGCTCGCTTCCAGAACCAGGAGTCCGGTGCGCGAGGCTTCACTGGCATCTGGCATCTGGCATCTGGCATCTGGCATCTGGCATCTGGAATCTGGAATCTGGCATCTGGCATCTGGGATCTGGGATCTGCAACCCGGCATTGTCTCCTTCGCTGTTGGCTGAAGACTGTCAGTGGGGTACATTGGTGACATGGAGCTATACACACGTGTGAACATTCTCGACGGACGCGCTGTCCGGCTTCCCCATGGCGACGTGTCCGACGCGATCGCCCTCGATGCCGATCCGATCAATCGGGCCAAGGGCTGGGTTGCGAAGGGTGCCGACCGGCTGCACATCGTCGATCTCGACGCTGCCGCGTACGGCGACTACAAGAATCGAGCGCTCATCGGTGAGATCATCAAGGCCGTTGATGTGCCGGTGCAGGTTGGCGGCGGTATTCGGTCTGAAGCGGAAGTGGTGAGGGTTCTCGGCATGGGCGCATGGCGTGTCGCTATCGGAACGCTGGCGATGATCGATCAGGTGCTGTTCTGGGAGCTCAACAGGAAATACCCGCTCAAGATCGTTGTATCGCTTGACGTCAGACCTGATCTCGAGATCTCGATCAAGGGCTGGACCGAGAGGACGGGGCAGTACCTCGAAGAGACCCTGATCAACCTGTCATCGGGTGGCGCCGCCGGATTCATGATCTCCGAAGTTGGCCGCGATGCTCTCGAGGAGCCGCCGAACATCGAGGCCCTGCAACTCGCAGTGTCGATCGTTGATGAACCCGTCGTCGCCGCAGGAGGTGTCCGGGACCTCGCAGACATCGCTCGCCTGACCCAGATCGAGGAGAACGGCAAGAAGCTCGCCGGTCTGGTCGTAGGCCGCGAGATCACGGCGGGGCGGTTCACCGTGGAGGAAGCAGCAGCGGCGCTCACCGCATCACTCGGTTCGTTTGGCCCGTGGACGCGTGCAGATCTCGATGTTGCATTGGCCAAGTATCGAAATAGCGAGGACGGGCTCACTCACGGCGATTGTGCAGCGAAGTTCGTCACCTGGCTCGCAAACGGCGGAGCCGAACTGGCCTGATCCGAGGGCTCAATCCCCCCATTACCTTTCGTTCATATCTAGGAGGATCGATGAAGAAACTCATCAAACTGCTATTCATTGTCATCGTGGTGAGCGTCATCGCCGCTGCTGTGGCATCGGTCATCTCGAAGAAGAAACTGTCGACCATGTCCGACGAAGAGATCAGGGAATACCTTGCATCGAAGATCGGTCCCAAGGTTGGCGATGATCAGCTCGCAAGCATCCAGGATGCTGTGATCGCTGGTGTTCGCAAGGGTGCGGTGGTCCAGGAGTCGGTCGAGGACTACGCCTCGGATGCACAAGACACGGTCAGCGATGCGGCTGCTGATGTTGCGGGCGACGACCCCCAGGATGAAGCAGCGGCAGCGGCTGGCGATGCGGCCGCAGCGGTTGTAGACGCCGCCGAGGCGATCATCGACGAAGCCAAGGGCTAATCCAGCGGAATCGGTATCGCCCCGGGTTGTTTCGAGCGGAAGCTATCTGCTGAATACAATCCCAGGGCGATCCAGACCGCCACGAACCCGACGAACTTCTCCCCCGAGAGTGCCTCGCCGTACACGACGACGCCCAGGAAGAGATGCAGACTCGGCGTGATGTACTGAAGTAGTCCGACCATGGACAGTGGTATGCGCTTCGCAGCACCCCAGAAGAGCAAGAGGGGCACGACCGTGATGACTCCAGCACCAGCGAGGAAGAC
>JBDLIR010000293.1:0-3409 GCA_039714815.1 Actinomycetota bacterium
CGTGTCCCCATGGGTGGGGCCTTCTTCGGCTTTGCGGCGCTCTTGGGCGAAGTCGCCTTCTTGGCCGGTTTCTTCTTCGGTTTGTCAGCGAGCGGTTCGGTATCGCTGAGTTCCTTGAACGCTGCCTGCAGATGCCGTGCGAGCGCGGTCGGGTCTTCGATCACCGATTGAGCCATGTTGATGCCGATGTCCATCGACCCGCTGATCGAGAAGATGGCGATTCCTGCGCCGTGGCTCTTCCACAGAGGGACGAGCGGATACGTGGCGATCATCTTCGATCCACCCAGGTACAGAGGGAACTGCGGTCCTGGGACGTTCGTGATCGTCATGTTGAACGGACGCGCCCTGGAGCCGAGCCTGGCTGCGAGAGACACGAGAGTGGCCGGTGCCCCGGTCGACACCGACACAAGCGTCGAGGCGCCAAGCGCCTGATCCGTCTCCTTGAGCATCTTCGTCTCTTCGTTGATGATCTTGATGCGTTTCGCCGGGTCACGTTCGGCGATCGGCAAGGCGATCAGCCACATAGCGACCTGGTTGCCGAGGGTGCCGGACTGGGCTTCGGAACGAACCGAAACCGGCGCCATGATGCGGAACTCCGTCGATGCCACATCCATCTCAGACAGGTGGCCTTCGTTGAGGAGATAGGACCGTACAGCGCCTGCCACGATCGCCAACATGGCGTCGTTGACGGTCACACCGTGAGTGTTCTTGATGGTCTTCACGCCATCGAGGGGTAGCGAAGTCCAGTCGAACAGGCGTGTGGGGCCGATATCGCCATTGAGCGGTGTCTTGCCCGTCGGCGTGAGCCAGCCAGATGACAGCGATGCCATGGCCGCCCTGATCTTGTGGGTCCAGTCGCCCGTCAGATCACCGATCTCCTCACGCACGCGGGAGATATCGGCAATATTGGCGACGATCGACGAGATCGAGCGTGAGAATTCCCTGACGGCGAGTTCCGTCCCGTTGGGTGCGGGGCGCGGGGTCCACGGCTTCGGTTCGACAAGCTCTACATCCGGGGTGAAGTCCAAGATGGCTGCCATCAGGTCGATGCCTGACATGCCATCGATCATGCAGTGGTGGATCTTCGAGATGATTGCGAATCCGCCATTCTCGAGACCTTCGACGATGTTCAACTCCCACAACGGACGTGCGCGATCGAGTGGCTGGGACATGATGACGCCCGCAAGCGACTTGAGCTGCTCAGGCGTGCCGGGGTGAGGTAGCGCGACATGCCTGACGTGGGAACCGAGGTTGAAGTGCTCGTCATCCACCCACACCGGTTGCCCCTCGATCGGTATCGTGGCCAGACGCTGTCTGTACCGCGGGATCTGATCCAGACGGGCAGCGACTATGCCGCGAAGGACGTCGATGTCAACGCCCTCCTCGCTGGTGTACTGGCCTGGGCCGAACACGACAACAGAGCCCACATGCATGTGTGTCTCTCTCGACTCGAGCGCAAGAAAGGACGCATCAAGCCCCGATAGTCGTTCGTAGTGCAGGCTCATATCGCTGTCCCGTCGATGTCGCTTCTGTCCCCTATGTCGGGAACCCCGAGAGCATCAAGACTAGCTGTCAGGTCTGGTGGAAGTTGCGAGACGAGATCGATTATCAGGTCCTGCGTGGGATGATCGAATGTCAGTTGCCTGGCATGGAGCCACGGCCTGCCGGGGTCGCCGATGAGTCCGCGTCTTCCATAGGCGCCGTCACCGAGTATCGGCCGGTCGATCGCCCGCATATGGACTCTGATCTGGTGGGTTCGCCCCGTTTCGAGCGTGACCGACAACAGCGTGACGTCCCGATCGGTCCACTGTGCGAGGCGTCGGTAGTGTGTGATCGCCTCTCGCCCTGATCGTTCGACGCTCATCCGGGTCGGGTTCGACGGATCTCTGGCGATCGGGGCATCGATCGTGCCCTTCGTGTTCGTGAAGATGCCGGCCACTCCGGCCAGGTACCTCCTCGTGATCGCTCGCTTGCGCATCATGTCGACGAGGTGGTCGTAGGAACGCTGCGTACGCGCAACCACGAGCAAGCCCGAGGTGTCACGGTCCAGTCTGTGCACGATCCCCCATCTGTCCCGTTGGCCGACACCCTCGATATCAGGGAACCGGTCGAGGAGGCCGTTGGCGAGGGTCCCCATCGATCGGCCGGAGCCGGGATGGACGACGACACCAACCGGCTTGTCGACGACGATGATGTCTGCGTCTTCGTGGACTATCGAGAACTCCACGCTCGGGTCGGGCTCCAAGCTCTGATCGGTGTCCTGGACATCCACGGAGATCGATGTGCCTGCAACCGCCCGTGCAGAGGACCGCACGGGTACCCCGTCAACGGTGGCGGATCCTTCGTCGATGATCTCCTTGACCCGCCCTCTCGACAGGTCGAGAAGTGTCGCGATCACCTTGTCGATGCGCTCTCCAGCCATTTCGACCGGCACGGTGAAGACGTGATCGGTCATGATCGGTGAACGAACGCTGCAAGCATGAGGAGTCCCACGCCAACGAACAGGGCGATGTCTGCGAGGTTGTTCGTGAACACCTGCACATCGATGAAGTCCACCACTCCCCCGTCGAACCAGCCATCGCCGCGGAACACCCTGTCGATGAGGTTCCCCAGTGATCCGCCGAGGACGAGACCGAGGGCTACAGCCTCGATACGTCTGGAGGCGTCACCGAGAACGACCATGATCGTGATGATGACGCCGATCGCTATGACCGCCAGGATCGGGCCCTGGTTGGAGAAGATCGAGAAACTGGCACCGGTGTTGAAGGTGAGCCTGAACGCGAGTACGTCTTCGATGATGACGATCGGTGCGTCGGCAAGCGTGTTGACAGCCCATGTCTTGGACAGTTGGTCGATCGCTGCGACAACGATGCCGATGACAACCGCGAGTTGTCGGTTGCTCAGCCCCGCTGGGCGGCTTCGACCGTCGTTGTCGCGTATGGAATCGCTTCCAGCCTCGCCACCGGAATCGGTTCGCCCGTCACTTCGCATATACCGTACAGACCCTTCTTCATCCGATCCTGGGCGTGAATCACCGCATCGAGAAGGTCGCGGGTGTTCTGCACCATTGAACGATCCGTTTCGAGTTCAACGGCGATCGCGCCGCCGTCCACGTTGTCCGGGTCGGGGCTGCGGTCGGCAGGACCCTCGGCAAGCATCGCGGCATCGCGATCGCGTTCATGATCATCGATGATCGTTTCGAGTCGCAGGCGTTCATCACTGAGTTTCTTCTCGAGTTTTCTGAGCGTTGAAGCCGCAAGTTGTCTGGCCATGCATCCCTCCTTGCGAAGAGGAAGGTAGCAGGCCTGTGTGCTTGTTCACATACCGGCAGCCGCTTCTCTCCCCCGGCCTTCGCGGGGGAGATGTCGAGGAACGAGACAGAGGGGGAAACCAAGTCGTACCACTCAGC
>JBDLIR010000294.1:0-3408 GCA_039714815.1 Actinomycetota bacterium
TGCTGCCGCTCGATACCTTGCGTCCCACGGTGTCGAGTCCAACATCGCCACAACACAACTCGAAGGCGAGGCGCGCAGCGAGGTTCTCAGGCTCGTCCATGATGCGGACCCCGGGATCGTGACGATCGCAACAGGCGAGACGACCGTGACGGTGGTTGGCGACGGCGTCGGGGGCAGGAACCAGGAAGCAGCCCTCGCTGCCGCTATCGACCTGGCGGGAGAGGACACGGTGTTCCTGGCGTGCGGCACAGACGGCATCGACGGGATGACACCTGCGGCTGGCGCAGTCGTCGACGGTCGTACCGCTGCGCGGGCAGAGGCGCTTGGCCTCGACCTCAAGCGGTCGCTGTCGCGTAACGACTCCTATCCGGCGCTCGCGGCCCTCGATGCCGTCGTCATCACCGGAGACTCCGGCACCAACGTCGCCGACCTCTGGATGGTCGCCCGCGATCTCTAGGGCTTTGGCGCTGATATGGCTGAAATATCAGCCATATCAGCGCCAAAGCCCTAGAGCGGTGGTGGGAAGTCGCCTGCGGCGGGGAGCATGGCGGGGAGGGGCTTGTCGAGGAGTCCCTCGACGTCACGGGATACGCCGATGAGCGAGTTGAGCGATACGCCGTGATCGAACCCGCCGCGGTTGAGCATGTAGACGAGGTCATCGGTCGGGATGTTCCCTGTCGCTGCAGGGGCGAACGGGCAGCCTCCGATGCCTCCGACGGATGCGTCGATCGTGGTGACGCCAGCCTCTATGGCCGCGTGGGTGTTGGCGAGTCCGGTGTTGCGGGTGTCGTGGAAATGCACCCGGAGGGGGATCTCTGGAGCTGTGGCCTTGACCGCCGCGAGCCTCTTAGTGACTGACCACGGATCGCCGACCCCGATCGTGTCCGCGATGGCAAGTTCGTCGACGTCGGTGCGGGCAACGCCTGCGACCGCCTCGAGTAGCCGCTCGAGGGACACCTCGCCTTCGAACGGACCGCCCCATGCCGTACCGATCGTCGCGGTCACCTTGATGCCCAACTTGTGGGCATCGCGGGTGATCTCGTCGAGGACAGCGATCGTTTCCGATGTCGGAGCACCCTGGTTCTTCCGGTTGAAGGTGTCGGAAGCGAACAACGGGACGTTCACCTCGTCGATGCCTGTGCTGGCGGCCCGGACCCATCCGCGCCAGTTCATCACGAGCCCGATGTAGCTCACGCCGGGGCGTTTGTCGAGGCGCTCCATGACGGCCTCGGCGTCGGCGAGTTGAGGCACGTACTTCGGGTGGGCGAACGAGACCGCTTCGATGCGGGTGATTCCCGCATCGGTCAGGTGGTCGATGAGCGCCAGCTTGTCTTCGGTCGACAGGATCACAGACTCGTTCTGGAGTCCGTCTCTCGGCCCAACCTCGACGATCTGTATGTGGTCTTGCATCGTCACCTCGTCGCTGATGTGCCCTCGACGTCGAAATCGTCCACCTTTCCCAGAGCATCGTACCGTCACTGCGAGATGCGGGGCGACGGTACGATGCGATGCGACAACAAGTGGAGGACGCGTTTTGGGTCAGGGAATCGAACCGGATCAGTTCAAGGACATGATGTCGGCGGTCGCATCGACCGTGACGATCGTGACTGCCAGGGGGGAGGATGGCCCGATCGGCATGACCGTTTCAGCGTTCACCTCGGTCTCGGTCGATCCCCCGCTCGTGCTCGTGTGTGTCGACAAGGTCGTGGGATCGCTTGCAGGGTTTCTCGCTGCTGACGGGTTCACGGTGAACTTCCTTCCTGAGATCGCAGATGCAGAGGCAACGGTGTTCGCGACAAAGGGGGCGGACCGATTCGGTGCCGTGGCGTGGAGCGAGCCATCGGTGCGAGAAGCCGGACCAGTTCTCGACATCGCCTACGGAAACTTCCAGTGTGTGAAGGTCGAAGAGATCGAGATGGGTGACCACTGGGTGATCTTCGGCAGGGTCGAAGCCGGGGGCAGGACCAACTTCGACGTGTCGCCGCTGCTGTATGTGTCGAGGGATTACGCCGCGGTCGCTGAGCGTGTTCCCGACGCCTAGATCCCGCCCCTGCCGAGGTTGATCCATGTTGTCTTGAGGTGCGTGTACTTGTCGAGTGCGTGGAGCGACTTGTCCTTGCCACCGAATCCGGATTCCTTGTAGCCCCCGAACGGCGCCGTGATCCCCGATGTATCGAAATTGTTCACCCACACGGTGCCCGCACGCAGAGCCGCAGACATGGTGTGTGCCCTCGCGAGGTTCGACGTCCAGATCGCGGCCGATAGCCCGTATCTCGTGTCGTTTGCGATCGCAAGCGCTTCCGCGTCGTCGTCGAACGGGATGATCGACAGAACAGGGCCGAAGATCTCGTCCTGGGCGATGTCCATGGCGTTGTCGACATCAGCGAACACGGTCGGCTCGACGAAGTAGCCCCCGGTGTCGGTGAGTGTTCTGTTACCTCCCGCGACCAGGCGTGCACCCTGATCGACGCCGCTTCCGATGTAGCGCGTGACCCTGTCGAGTTGGGTGGCATCGACGATCGGCCCGGCCTTGGTGGCAGGGTCGAGCGGGTTCCCCGGTTGCCACGACCCGGTAAGGGCGCCCACACCCTCGACGACCCTGTCATAGACGTCTCGTTGGACGAGCAGCCGTGACCCTGCGATGCACATCTCGCCCGTGTTCCAGAAGATCGAGAAGCCCACGGCACCGATCGCGAAGTCGAGGTCGGGTGCATCCGCAAAGATGATGTTCGGCGTCTTGCCCCCGGTCTCTGCCGAGACCCGCTTCATGTTCGAACGCGCCGAATACTCGAGGAACAGCTTGCCAACCTCGGTTGACCCGGTGAACGTGACGGCGTCCACATGCGGGTGGAGGCCAAGGGACCGTCCGGCGGTCTCGCCGTACCCCGGCACGACGTTGAGGACACCCGGTGGGATGCCGGCTTCGAGAGCGAGTTCTGCGACCCGCAGTGAGCTGAGCGGCGCCTGTTCGGCAGGCTTGAGAACGACGGAATTGCCAGCCATGAGCGCAGGGGCGAGCTTCCACGAATTGATCATCAATGGGAAGTTCCACGGTGTTACGGCACCGACGACACCGACCGGTTCGCGCCTGATCAGGCCGAGGGCGTTCGGAGCGGTCGGTGCGATCTCGTCGTACAGCTTGTCCGCTGCCTCGCCGTACCACTCGTAGGTCGCAACGGCCTGGCCCACGTCGACACGCCGCGAGTAGCGCACGGGCTTCCCGACGTCGAGTGTCTCGAGAAGCTGGAGCTCCTCACCGTGTGCATCGATGAGTTCAGCGAGTTTGATGAGGGCCTGTCCACGGTCGCGTGGCGCAAGCCCTGACCATCGGCCGTCTTCGAACGCTGCTCGTGCGGATTGGGCCGCGTCGTTGATGTCATCCGCTTGTCCCGATGCGACTTCGGTGAT
>JBDLIR010000295.1:0-3408 GCA_039714815.1 Actinomycetota bacterium
AGCGTCACGTGGTTCTTGTAGATCTGGAGGAATCCGCCGTGGATACCTGCGGCCGTCACCTTTCCATCGTGGTGAATCGTCACGGCACCCGTCGCAAGTGCGGCCATCGTCGGCTCGTGGTTTGCGAGGATGCCGATGTCGCCCTCTGTGGTGCGGGCGGTGAGCAGCTCAGCCTCACCGGACCAGATCACGGCCTCCGGGGTGACGATGTCGACCTGGAACAGAGTTGCCATCAGACCGTTGCCCCGAGCTCCTTGGCCTTTGCGATGGCGTCTTCAGCACCACCGACCATGTAGAACGCCTGCTCGGGGAGATGATCGAGATCACCGTCGAGGATCGCCTTGAACGACGAGATCGTCTCATCGAGCGGGGTGAAGATGCCCTTCTGGCCGGTGAACTGCTCAGCCACGAACATCGGCTGGCTCAAGAACCTCTGGATGCGCCGTGCACGGTTCACGACCAGCTTGTCCTCTTCGGACAGCTCATCCATACCCAAGATGGCGATGATGTCCTGAAGGTCCTTGTAGCGCTGGAGCACCAACTGCACGTCTGTGGCGACCTGGTAGTGCCCCTCGCCGACGATCTGGGGGTCGAGCGCACGGCTGTTCGAGTCGAGCGGGTCGACAGCAGGGTAGATACCGAGCGCCGTGAGCGGACGGGACAGCACCGTCGTTGCATCCAGGTGGGCGAACGCCGTGTGCGGCGCAGGGTCGGTGATGTCATCGGCAGGCACGTAGATCGCCTGGAGCGATGTGATCGACCGTCCCTTGAGCGATGTGATCCGCTCCTGGAGCAGACCCATCTCAGACGACAGCGTCGGCTGGTAACCCACGGCTGAAGGCATGCGGCCAAGCAGTGTGGAAACCTCAGAACCCGCCTGGGTGAACCGGAAGATGTTGTCGATGAACAGGAGCACGTCCTGCTGCTGGACGTCACGGAAGTACTCAGCCATCGTCAGAGCGGACAGCGCAACACGCAGACGCACGCCCGGTGGCTCATCCATCTGGCCGAACACGAGCGCGGCCTTGTCGATGACGCCGGATTCCTTCATCTCCAGGAAGAGGTCGTTGCCCTCACGGGTCCGCTCCCCTACGCCGGCGAACACGGACACACCACCGTGCTGGGTCGCGACACGGTTGATCATCTCCTGGATGAGCACCGTCTTACCGACACCCGCACCACCGAACAGGCCGATCTTTCCACCTTCGAGGTACGGAGAGATCAGGTCGATGACCTTGATGCCGGTCTCGAAGACCTTTTTCTGCGGCTCCACGTCCTTGAACGGGGGCGGTTCCCTGTGGATCGGCCAGGAATCGCCGGTGAACTCATGGTCAGGGGCATCGAGGGCCGTGCCCCACATGTTGAAGATGTGACCGAGCGTCTGGTCGCCGACAGGGACGGAGATCGGTGCGCCGGTGTTGCGGACGGTTGCACCGCGGACGAGGCCGTCTGTCGGTGCGAACGCGATCGCACGGATCTTGTCGTCGCCCAACTGCTGAGCAACCTCGCAGATGAGGGTGCTCGTGGCACCCGCTACCTCGAGATCCACCTCGATGGCGTAGTTGATCTCTGGCAGTGCGTCGGGCGGGAACTCAACGTCTATGACCGGGCCGGCAACCTTTACGATGCGACCGGAGGCGAGGGTTGTCACGCTCATGTGATGCTCTCCGTCTTTCTCTTGATCTTTCAAGCGTTGGACAGCGCTTCTGCGCCGCCAACGATCTCGCTGATTTCTGTAGTGATCTCTGCCTGGCGTGCCTGGTTCACCTCACGGGTCAGCAGGCGGGTCAAGTCTTGTGCGTTCTCAGTCGCTGCTTTCATCGCCCTGCGACGTGCAGCGTGCTCGGATGCGGATGCATCGAGGAGCATGCCGAAGATCGCTCCCTCGAGGTACCTCGGGAGGAGCCTCGAGAGGATCTCCACAGGTGATGGCTCATAGGTGTACCCACCGGTTTGCGTCGCAGCCGCCTCGCCGTCGTCGGGTGGCGTGACCGGGAGCAGAGCAAGGAACTCCGGTGTCTGGGTGAGTGCAGACACGTACTCGGTCGTGTACGCCTCAACGGCGTCGACCCGTTCACCTGCGTACTCGTCGAGCAGCGTGTTGGCGATGGCCCGCGCATCTGCGTACACCGGCGTGTCCGTGATGTCGAGCCAGCTGTGGTCGATGATGTACTTCCTGTAGCGGAAGTACGACAACGCCTTTGCGCCGATCGTGAACACCTTGACCGTCTTGCCGGCTGCCTCGTGCTCGGCGATCGCGTGCTCAGCCATCCTGATCACCGACGTGTTGTAACCCCCTGCGAGGCCCCTGTCTGAGGTCACGACGAGCACACCGACCGTCGCGACGTCCCTGCGTTCGAGCAACGGATGGGTCACAGAACCCGACGAGGATGCGATGTTGCGGATCACCTCGTTCATCTTCTGCGTGTAGGGCTTGGCCTGGGCAACACGAATCTGTGCCTTGCCGATACGCGCCGTTGCGATGAGTTCCATCGCACGCGTGATCTTCATGGTCGACTCGACGCTTCGGATGCGTCGGCGGATCTGGCGGACTTCGGCGGATGCCACGGTGTGTTAGGCCTCCCCGACCTGAGCGTCGTCTTGAGCGGGCGCTGCCTGGTCTCCTGAAGGGCTCACCACAGGCGTCTCCGCCGTTGAATGCGAACCTGGCGACCACACCGACTTGAACGAGTCGATCATCGCGACGAGTTCGTCGTGAGGCAGTTCACCGGTATCTGAGATCGAAGACAGGACATTGCCGTATCGGCTGCGTGCGTACTCGCGGAGCTGGTCTTCGAAGGATGCGATATCCCCCGGTTCGACGTCGTCCATGTGTCCCTCGGTCACCGCAAAGATCACGATCACCTGCTCTTCGACAGGGACCGGCTCGTACTGGCCCTGTTTGAGGACCTCGACGACCCGACGCCCACGGTCGAGCTGTGCAAGAGAGGTCGCATCGAGTTCTGAACCGAACTCTGCGAACGCTTCGAGTTCACGGAACTGGGCGAGGTTCAGACGCAGCGGGCCTGCGACCTTCCGCATCGCCTTGACCTGTGCGGCACCACCGACACGTGACACCGAGATGCCCGCGTTGATGGCAGGACGCACACCGGAGAAGAACAGGTCGGTCTCCAGGAAGATCTGGCCGTCGGTGATCGAGATCACGTTCGTCGGGATGTACGCCGAGACGTCGCCGGCTTTCGTCTCGATGATCGGGAGGCCCGTGAGCGACCCTCCACCGAGTTCGTCTGACATGCGTGCGCAGCGCTCGAGGAGGCGGCTGTGGAGGTAGAACACGTCACCTGGATATGCCTCACGCCCGGGAGGACGGCGCAACAGCAGCGAGATCTCACGGTAGGCGGTTGCCTGCTTCGTGAGGTCGTCGAAGATGACGAGGGCATCCTCACC
>JBDLIR010000296.1:0-3403 GCA_039714815.1 Actinomycetota bacterium
CGTACATGAGGGCCGCTCCCAGGGCGACTAGCCAGAAAGGAAGCCAGAAGACCCTGTTAAGCCATTCGATGGCTGTCACCCCTGGACTTCCCCACGAAGCATGAGCGACACACTACGGGTTGACCTACATAGGTGCCGTTATGCGCTGTCGATGGTCTCGTCGTTGCCGGGGATTTCTGGCCTGCTGATCCCACGTTTGACGGCATAGAGGACCAAGAAGACAACGACGCTGGCGAGGATCGTGTTCCTGATGAGGTTTATGAGAACCGCCCACAGTCCTATGTCGAGTTCTAGGAGCCAGCCGGAGACACTGACCCCTTGGTTGGCCGTGAACAGGAACCCAATGATGCCGCTGATCCAGAGCATTGCTCGTGTGCTGAGGTTGGCGATCCATGCCCTCATGCCATGGATGATAAAGGGTCGTCCGCTCTCCCGAAAGGGGGCGACCGAAGACCCGGTACCTCCGACATAAGTGCCGTTATGGGTGGTCAAATTCGGTGGCACCCAAACCTCGGACCGGTGGCGACTTATGGTTGTGAGGTGGACGTGGAACGTATGACGGAGATTCGGTCGGTCGCTGGTTTGTATGCCGAGCATCGGACCGACTTGGTTCGTTTCGCTGCGTGGATTGGTGGTGCCAACGATGCGGCGGACATTGTGTCCGATGCGATGACTTCGCTGTTGAAGGACGGTCGGCTGGCCGAAGCAGACCATCCGTACGCCCTGATGCAGAGGGCCGTGGTTACCAAGGCACGGTCGATGCAGCGCAGCGGGTTTCGACGTAGGGCTCGTGAGCGACATTTTGCCGGGAGCGCAGCGTTTGAACACCCTGAGTTTCGTCCTGACGTGGTTGCGGCTGTCGCTCGCCTGAGTCCCCAGCAACGGGCATGTGTGTACCTCACCTATTGGGAAGACCTGACACCTGCGAAGGTCGCCGAGCGACTCGACATTCGTACAGGAACGGTGAAGCAGTATCTGGCTCGTGCCAGAGGGAAGTTGCGTGAGGTGCTCGATGAGTGACAAGACCACAGATACATACATTCAGATGATGGAAGCTTCGTTTGATGCAGCACCGTCGGCACCTGACCTTCCTGTTGTGTCACCGCACCGCCCAGTCCTACGCCGACCAGCGTTCGCTCTTGTATCTGGGTTCGCTGCAGTTCTTGTGTTAGTGGGGGTCGGCGCAGGGATCGTGGCATTCAATGAAGATGGCCAGCCGGGAGCATTCAATGGAGATGGACAGCCGGGAGATGTTGCAGCGACCGTCACCGACACTCCGATCGGGTTTGACACATCCACGCTCGGAGCGGAGCTAACGGCGTTGACTGGGGCGACGGCGACCGAGCTGGACACGACATCCCTCGTGAACGAGGTGCAGCAGCACATCAATGCGGGCTACGACCTTGACGGATTGCCAGTATTTGTCGGTCGCGTCGGCGGGATAGAAGGCTTCATTGTGCTGTTCAGGCACGACTCAGAACCTGACCTCTCCTGCCAACTCCGTGTCGTCAATGGACAGAGCCGAGGCAACGCAATGGCATGTGGACTCGAAACTGATTCACACTTCGGTGTGCTTTCCAGTTCATCGGGCGGGGTCACTGACGAGGAGTCCAGAGCAATCAGCACCTGGGTCATCTCGACATGGGACCCCGACATCGCTGTTGTCTCACTTCAGTACCCCGGCGGTGCGAAGTACTGGCAGCGCACATACAACGGTGGAGTCCTGATGGTTCCCCCAACCCAGACAGACATTCTCGACGGCGGCGCGACCATCACCGCCTACAGTGCCACCGGAGTAGTCATTGGAATCGAGAACGGCTGAGTTGCGGCCATTCAAATCCGGCAGTATGCACGCTTCTGTCAGCCTGCATAAGTGCCGTTATGCGCGGTTCAAGGTGATCAGTCGTCGAAGCCGACGGTGATGGCTGACTCGTCGCAGCTAAGGCTGAAGCTTCCTTCTCGAATGAGGGTGTTCGGACCTTCTGGCTCAACAACGTAGATGGCGTACAGGTACGTGCTCGGATACTCGTCGGTGAGTTCAGTGCTGACCGCTGTGCCGTCCTCAAAGCAGTCAGCAGGAATTGTGGGGTCAAGCGCATTTACGCAGATTTCAAGGATGCCGCGATCGGCGTAAGCGGACGCATCAACAATGACGGACTCTGGCCCCGAACCCTCTGGGCACGTGTCCGACAGACCACCACACGCTGCCAGCACAGCAGCGAGAACGAACCCTCCAACTCTCTTCACGACCACGGACGATATCAGGGCAGGGATAGACGGCATAAGTGCCGTTATGCGTGCGCCTTGGCCAGCCGCTTCGCTAGCAAGCCAAGAGTGATCCTCCATACCGCCCATCCGAGAACCCCACCGATCGTGTTGAGGATCAGATCATCCACATCGAATGCTCGATACGGAAAACGGATCGCCAGCGAGATCGCAAGCTGACTCAACTCGATTGCTAGCGAAGCCGCCAGCACTGCGACGGTCGTATCCCGGAGCCGTCGGAATCTTGGATGCAAGACGGGCAGCAGGAATCCCAGTGGTGCAAGAAGGATGAGGTTGCCGTACAACTGTCGCATGTATGCCTGGAACGGACTGTCGGCAATGAGGCTCAGCAAGTCACTGATCGTCGCGAACGGAACCAGACTGACATAGGTCCACCCTTCCGGGGCTTCTCCGGCAAGCTCGATCGGGATTCCTCCGAGGGTGACACCCAATACCACGGGCGTGTACACGCCCAACACGGCCACACTTAGGCGTTGCCACCCGTCCAGGCGGTGCCAGCGACGGACCAGCACGATGGTGGTGACGATGGCCGACACAACCAGTGCAGCCGCGGCGACGGTCGTCTCAGGAATCACTAGAGCCACCCATCACCGGCAGTATGCACGACTCTGCGAGCCTGCATATATGCCGTGATATGTTCCCCCATCGAGGTGGAATACAGTTCCCCCATGTCCGATCCACTCACCGGCTACGTTCGTGTCAAGGCGGTGTGTCTGTTCATCAACGCCGGTCGGGTGCTAGCGATAGACGGTTTCGATCCTGCGAAACCACACAGACAGCATCGATTCTGGGTTCCCATTGGTGGCCGGGTCGAGATGGGTGAAACCAGCAGCGAGGCGATCGTCCGCGAGGTTCGCGAAGAGTTGTCTACGGGCATCTCCGATCTGGAGTTGCTGGGAGTCCTAGAGAACCTCTTCACCTTCGACGGTGGAGAGGGGCACGAGATCGTGTTTGTGTACGACGCCCGGTTTGTTGACGCTTCGATCTACGACAACGACGAGGTACCTGGGGTTGAAGAAGGGAGGCCATTCACGGCCTCCTGGATAGACCCGTCAGCCCCCAGCAACGACTGGCCGCTCTACCCCGAAGGGCTACTTGGACTCATTGAGAATCAACC
>JBDLIR010000297.1:0-3392 GCA_039714815.1 Actinomycetota bacterium
CGTTCTTCGCGATGCGTTCGAGGCGGACTTCCTGAGATGCCTTCATGGTCACCGGGGTGATCCGCACCTCCCTGCGATTCTGGACGATCTCACTGACACCTATCCGCATCGCCTCAACACGAAGCCTTGCCACGTTGAGAAGCTCTTCAGCGGCATCAGGCAACGGCCCGAATCTGTCCTCCCACTCCGTGACCACATCCTCGATCGCCATGGGTGTCGTTGCCGTGGCAAGCCGCCGGTAGGCCTCGAGGCGTGTCTCGACGCCCGGCACGTAGCTATCGGGCAGGTGGGCATCGACCATCAGATCGATCCGGATCGGCTCTGCCTCGTCTTCGACCGCGACCTCGCCCTTGAGTTCCTTGACAGCATCCGCAACCAACTCGGCGTACAGATCGAAGCCGACAGCAGCGATATGGCCAGATTGTGTCTCCGACAGGATGCTGCCTGCACCCCTGATCTCGAGATCGCGCATCGCAAGCTCGAAGCCCGAACCGAGGTCTGCGAACTGGCCGATGGCCTCGAGCCTCCGATACGCGGTGTCACCGAGACGCTCCTCGGGGGGATGGAAGAGGTAGGCGTAGGCCCGCTGAGATGAACGTCCGACCCTTCCTCTCAGCTGGTAGAGCTGGCCGAGCCCCAACCGATCGGCCCGTTCCACGATCAGCGTGTTGACCTGCGGCACGTCGAGACCCGATTCGATGATCGTCGTCGCTACGAGGACGTCGTACTCGCGGTTCCAGAAGTCGTACATCACCTGTTCGAGCTGACCTTCGCTCATCTGGCCGTGGGCGGTAGCGAACCTTGCGTCGGGCACCAGTTCTTTGAGTCGCACGACGGCGTGATCGATCGACTGCACCCGGTTGTGCACGTAGTACACCTGGCCTTCGCGCAGCATCTCCCTGCGGATGGCAGCCGACGTGGCCGTCTCATCGGATGGCCCTACGTACGTCAGAATCGGATGCCGATCCTGTGGTGCGGTCCGGATGTTGGACACGTCCCGAATCCCTGTCAGCGCCATCTCGAGAGTACGGGGTATCGGCGTTGCGGTGAGGGTCAAGACGTCCACACTCGCGCGAAGGTCGCGAAGCGCATCCTTCGCCTGAACCCCGAATCGCTGCTCCTCATCGATGACAACGAGTCCCAGCCGCGGGAACTCGAGGTCGCGCGACAGCAATCTGTGCGTTCCCACGACGATATCGACCGTGCCATCGGTGATCCCTGTCACGACCTGCTTCTGTTGCCGGGCGGTGAGGAACCGCGACAACATCTCGACCTTGACCGGGTACGGGGCGAATCGTTCCTCGAAGTTCACGTAGTGCTGTTGAGCGAGCAGGGTGGTCGGCACGAGCATCACGACCTGCTTCCCGTCCTGGACCGCCTTGAACATCGCACGCAGCGCGACCTCGGTCTTCCCGAACCCGACATCGCCGAAGATGAGCCTGTCCATCGGCCGCTCCGACTCCATGTCGGCTTTCACATCAGCGATCGCCAGCAGCTGATCCGGGGTTTCCTCGTAGGGGAACGCCGACTCGAACTCTGTTTGCCATGGCGTGTCCTGGGAGAAGGCGTTCCCTGTCGCGGCCGCCCTCTTGCGATGGAGCGCCACGACCCGGTCAGCGACGACAGCAACCTCTCTCTTCACGCGAGCCCTGGTCTGGCTCCAGTCGCCTCCACCCATACGCGACAGACGCGGAGATTCCCCGCCCGTGTACCTCGTCACCGCCGCGAGTTGGTCAGTCGGCACATACAGCTTGTCCTCGCCCGCATACTCAACAAAGAGGTAATCCCTCTCGACACCCGAGATCTCCCTGTGGACCAAGCCTGCGAACCGGCCTATTCCGTGGTGATGATGCACGACGAAGTCCCCGGGGGTGAGGTCACGGTAGGCATCGCCGGTTTGGCGTCGTGTCCCGCGGCCTGCGGTCCGGTGGGATCGCCTACGGCCTGCAACCTCACGTTCACCGACAACTCCGAACCCGAGCGCAGGGAAGACGAACCCGTCATGGATCCCGATCGCGGTCACGGCCGCTGTCGGCTCCTCGAGGCTGTCTACAACCGGTAGATCTGCACCGTGCTCGGCGAGCACCGACGCGACACGTTCGGCTGCTGCCACACCATCCATCGCGACCACGATGTCGATCGAGCGTGTCTTCCACCGATTGATCGCTGCTGCGACCGACTCCGGGTCACCAGCGACGGCGTCGAGGGTCCGTACCTCATATCCCTCATCATCGGGACTCGCAGGATGCGGTGGAGCTTCAACGACCCGCTCGGAGACAGACTCGAGGTCGAGCGGGAGATACAACGGGGGATGGTGTGCAGCTTCGGGGCCGCTGCTTCCCCAGGTATCGGCAAGCGCAATCGCTAAATCCGTTTCTTCACGGATCAGGTCGAGCGCTCTGTCTGCACATCGTGCAGGGTCGAACACGACGATGGTTCCTCGAGACTCACTGAGGGCCGTTACCGGGTCGGCCACCCACGGAAGCCACGACTCCATGCCCTGGAACGTCACACCCGCTGCCATCTTGTCCCAGCGCTCCGATGCCCACGGGGCGTCGTCGAGCAAACGCTCGGTGCGGGATTTGACGACCTCGTCAAGGACGAGTTCCCTCGCCGGGAACACCTCTGCTGAGTCGAGATGGTCAAGCGAACGCTGCGTCGTGGGTGAGAACGTGCGAAGCTCATCGAGCGTGTCACCCCAGAAGTCGAGTCGCAGGGGATCATCCGCGTTCGGGGGGAACACGTCAACGATGCCCCCACGGACCGCCATGTCCCCTCTGGCTTCGACGCGGTCCGTCCTCAGATAGCCCAACGACGCGAGACGGTCGACGATCACGTCGAGGTCGTACTGCATCCCCGACTCGAACACGATCGGCGCAACCGCCGTTGGCGAGATCCGCTGCGTGACCGCTCGCGTCGACCCGACGATCACGAACGGATCCGCGCACTGGAGCCTGTAGCGTGCCTCGATCCGGGCTGCCATCGTCGCAAGATTGGGAGAAACATGCTCGAAGGGCAACGTCTCCCACGCGGGAAGGTGCGCAACGCCAGACGTGAAGAGCGCTACGTCCTGGGCAAGATCCTCTGCCTCACGTTCACCAGAGACGACCGCCAGCACCGGTGCTCGGGACCTTGCCGCCACTCCCGCAAGGAGGATGGCGCGCGCGCTGGGCGGCACAACGACTCGACCGGGTACCGGAGGATCGAGATCGCGCCGCCAACGCTGCACGAGCGATGAGAGAGGAGCCTGCACCACCGGTGCAGGGTACTACCCGGCTTGGTACTTGGGACTCGGTCCAAGAGCGCAGCGAGTCGCCCTACCCGAGATAACCCTTGCCAACCAGCCACTCCGCCGTGCGTTCGAGGGACTCGGTCGGCGGCCTGTTCGTCAC
>JBDLIR010000298.1:0-3377 GCA_039714815.1 Actinomycetota bacterium
AGTTCGAGACCCAACAGGTTCGCTGTGCCGTCGACGGTCGGCTCCATCACCAGTCGTCTCGTGCTGATCGCCCGTTCGAATCGTTCCTTTGCCTGGTCTGGATAGCTCTCAATGCATAGCTTTCGTACGCGCGCTGCAATCTGACCGGTCGTCATATGCGGCGCCGACTCGGCGACACGGTCTACCACGTCTCGGGCTGCGGCTGCGGACAGGTGACAGGTTCCCCGTTCGATCGCCTTGGCACGTCTCAGGTCGATGAGACCGCCGGCGAGCATCTCAAGTAACTTTGGCAGGCGCTGAGTCAGCTCGAGTGCAAAGGACAGCTCGATGTCCGCCGATCGTCGGGTGAGGTTCAGCGCCGCACGGATCTCTGCGGCCGCGGCCATCGACGTGTACATCGCGACCCGATCTGAGTCTTCGAGGGCCTCCCGGACTGCAACCATGTCCTCGTACGCCCTTGCCTGGTAGTAGGACACCATCCGCTGATGGGCGCGCAATACGACAACCCGGTCGTACCCGCACAAGGAGTCGATATCGACAGTGGCGAGGTACGCACCCAGGACGGGGCCGGGCGCCATCTGATCCAACGCGTCAGGGATATTGGCGTCAGGGGAAGACTCAGGGGGAAGCCGGGGGAAGTCAGTTTCCCAACCGTCCACGGGACCGTCGGGCGTCTGCGCTGAGCCATTCACCCGGTCGATTGCCGGAGTAGAACTGCTCATAGTGATCAGTATCGTCACCGGGTGTGACAAGAAACTGCGAGGCTCCGAACGCAGGGTTTTTGGCATCGCATCTCAGCGGTTCCGCACCCGCTGTACGCTTCGGTCATGACCGCCAGCCACGATCACGACCAAGACACCGCCCAAGCCGGCGATGTCTCGTGGTGGTCGCGTGTGCGTCACAGTGTTGGCCACCTGGTAGCGCACGATCACGACCACGGACCGAGCACTGCACTGCTCGACACGGGTTCGATCGGCATCCGTGCAACGAAGGTCTCGTTGATCGGCCTGGGGATCACAGCCCTGCTCCAGGCGATAATCGTCGTGTTCTCCGGTTCGGTAGCCCTGCTGTCGGACACCTTGCACAACCTGACCGACGCCTTGACCTCGATCCCGTTGTGGATCGCTTTCGCCCTCGGTCGACGTGCAGCTACTCGAAAGTACACGTACGGGTTCAACCGCACCGAGGACATCGCTGGCCTCGTGATCGTGGTCGCTATCGCGGTGTCGGCGGTTCTCGTGATCTGGGAGTCCGTCCACCGGATCGCGGAGCCGCGGTTGATCGATCACATACCTTGGGTGATCGCTGCCGGATTCATCGGGGCGCTCGGCAACGAACTCGTGGCCAGATACCGGATCAGGGTTGGCCAGTCGATCGGGTCCGAGGCATTGGTCACCGACGGTCGTCACGCCCGTACCGACGCTCTCACATCGCTGGCTGTGGTCGCTGCCGGAATAGGGGCAGCTCTGGGCGCTTCCTGGGTAGACCCCGTCGCCGGGCTTGTGGTCGCCGTTCCGATGCTCTGGCTCCTCGCCAAGTCGGCCCGTCGGATGCTCCGGCGACTCAGTGACGGCATCGAACCTGAGATCGTGGACGAGGTGGGGACCACGATCACAGGCGTCGAGGGTGTGGATGGAGTCGGGGACCTCAGGGTCCGCTGGCACGGTCACCAGCTCAGAATCGCCGCATCAATCTCGGTCGATCCCAACCTGACCGTTCGACAGGGCCACGACATTGCCCACGATGTCGAGCATGAGTTGCTGCATCACTTCACGACCCCCGTCGCGGTGACCATCCACGTCGAACCACACGAGCAGGCCGATCTTCACGACAGCATCGCCCACCATCGCGACCCGTAACCGGGCGCGTATGCCGTAACAGGCCCCTGGTAGCCCCTTCAGGGGTTCAGCGAAGCTTCTCGACGATCAACAGGAAGTTGACGCGGGGGATCCACATGAACCCGACCGTCACATTCGGTGTGATCGACACGAGTTCGCCGTCCAGACTGTTCAAGAACTGCTCCAGTTGGCTTTGATCTCGCGCCATCTTCATATCGAACCGGTGAACCCGGTAGCTCATGATCTCCTCTCAGGTGACGATCGCTGGCCAGAAACACCTTTCATTATCCGCCTTCTGACGAACATCGTCTAGTTCCCGCGGCGACATGTGTGGTTGAGTGCCAGGCGGTTACCCCCGCTCGATCCTCTCCACCGCGATCTCGAGTTCCTCGATAGCGACATCGACGCTCTTGCCGTCGAGAACGAACCCCTTCCACCGGCACGGCCATGCTTCGAAGAAGTTGTACCGGACGATCTCGGATGTGGCGTCGTCCCCGTACAGGATCACGGACCCCGCCTTTCGCTCAACCGAACCGTCTATGGTCTTTCGCATCCACTCCCACAGATCGTCTGTGGCCGTGTAGCCCCGCTTGAGGACGATGTTCGAGTAGCTGGTCCTCCCAGGACGCTTCCTCAAGATGATGTCGGTGCCGTCCTGGTACTCGACCACCTCGGTTGTGACCTCGAGGCCGCTGACCTCCTGGAACGCGGCAACGCCCACGCCGTCGATCTCCACCCTGAAATTGAAATTGCCGATGTGGTCGAACTCTCGTCGATTCGGCATAGTGTTACCTCCTTGATTGGTCGATTCTGCTCGCTACTCCCCGTTTGGCCCCATCCCCGCGGCCGATCACGTAGGGAAGGTCCTGGTAGACCCGGATATCGTGCGAAATCTGGGTGGCCATCGCCTTTGCCCCCTGCTTCCACGTAAGGCTGACGTGAACGAAGTTCGGTTGACGTCTGGCGAAGTAGGAGTTGACGGAGTCGACGAACACACGGATCGTCTTCCCCGGAGCGAGGAACTCGGTCTTCGTGAATACATTGAGGCTGGCGATGTCCGTGATCCCGTCAGGGGCGATCACCGGCTTGCGGAAAACCGTCACCACCTTCCTGACCGGCACAGACGCACGGTTCGATAGCTCGAAGAACAGCAGTCCTTCCTCGAACACCACGTCGAAGATGACATCTGGATCAAGCGTGCGTTCACCCGGCACCGTTGCATCTCCTCTCGGGACCCCTTGCGACTCACAGTCCCTCATTCAACCGTAGCACCCGGGTCCCGCCCCAACAATGGAAAGAGCGGCCAGCATCGCTGCTCCACCTTCTCAACTGCCGTACCATTCGGCCATGAAGATCGCATTCCCAACCCGAGATAACGAGACCATTTCGCGTCACTTCGGCAAGATGGTGGCGATGATCGTCATCGACCTGGAAAACGGTGAAGAGACCGGGCGTGAAACTCGAGACATGACAGACATGCCGCCGTGCGGAGGTGGAGACCACGGCCGCCCCGATTTCGTCGTGAGCATCCTCGACGAC
>JBDLIR010000299.1:0-3371 GCA_039714815.1 Actinomycetota bacterium
GGTGACGTCTTCCCGATACCCGACGGCCACATACCCGAAACATCCGCACGGGTCATGTCGTTCACTGATCCCACCTCGAAGATGTCCAAGTCCGATCCGACGGTCAAGAGCCGGATACTGATCCTCGATGATCCAGATGTCATGCGGAAACGGATCCGGTCGGCTGTCACAGACAGCGATCCCGAGATCCGCTACGACACCGAGGTCAAACCGGGCATCGCGAATCTGCTCGAGATCATGTCGGCGTGCACGCATCGCTCGATCGACGACCTCGTCGACGAGTACGCCGGTGCCGGGTACGGTGCGTTCAAGGACGCCGTTGCCGACGCCGTTCTCGAAGAACTCGCACCATTCAAGCCCCGGTACAAAGCGCTGACGAACGGCGATGTGCGTGCGATCCTGAGAGAGGGCGGCGAGAGAGCCAGTACGCTCGCCGGCCCGTACGAGGCCGAGGTCCGCAAGGCTGTCGGCATCAAAGGTTATCGATAGGAGAGACGTCCATGGGAAAGCTGGTCGCATGTGTTCCGAACTTCAGCGAGGGCCGTGACCGGTCGATCATCGACGCGATCACAGCTCGTATCGAGTCGACCGATGGTGTGAAACTGCTCGACGTCGACCCGGGCCAGGCAACGAATCGCACGGTCGTGACATTCGTCGGTCCCCCCGAAGCGGCCACTGATGCAGCCGTCGCTGCGGCCGAAACTGCCCGGGATCTCATCGACATGGCGTCGCACACGGGTGAACATCCCCGCTTCGGTGCGATGGACGTGTGCCCGCTGATCCCCGTGTCTGGCGTGACGATGGACGAGACGGCCGAGTACGCCCGGACGCTCGCCCGCCGCCTCGGCGAGGAAGTCGGGCTGTCGGTCTACTGCTACGAGAAGGCAGCGCTCACTCCTGACCGGAGGAACCTGGCGGATGTGCGAGAGGGCGAGTACGAGGGCCTTGCTACCAGGCTGGCCGACCCTGCCTGGGCACCGGATTTCGGACCTTCGGAGTTCAATGGCCGATCAGGTGCCACAGCGGTTGGTGCCCGCGGGTTCCTCGTGGCGTACAACATCAATCTCAACACGACCTCGACTCGAAGGGCGAATGCAGTCGCGTTCGATGTGCGCGAGCGGGGCAGGGTGAAGCGCATCGGCGACCCTCTCACCGGCGAGGTCGAACTCGACGAGCACGGTGAGAAGGTATGGCTTCCCGGCACGCTCGAAGGTGTCAAGGCAATCGGGTGGTTCATCGAGGAGTACGGCATCGCCCAGATCTCGATGAACATCACCGATATCGAAGCAACCCCGGTGCACGTCGCATTCGACGAGGTGTGTAGGAGTGCTGAAGGTCGCGGTCTCCGTGTCACCGGTTCCGAACTCGTTGGGTTGATCCCGCTGTCTGCCGTCCTCGACGCTGGCAGGCACTACCTGCACAAGCAGCAGCGGTCGACCGGCGTATCCGATGCCGAGTTGATCAAGATCGCTGTCAAGTCGCTTGGACTCGACGAACTCGGCCCGTTCGACCCGGACGAGAAGATCATCGAATACGCGATCGACGACGATTCCGACCGTCTCGTCGATCTCTCGGTTCGGCAGTTCGTCGAAGAGACCGCTTCGGAGTCCGTCGCCCCTGGGGGCGGGTCAGTGGCGGCGAATGTCGGTGCCCTCGGAGCAGCGCTCGGCACCATGGTTGCGAACCTGTCATCGCACAAGAGGGGTTGGGACGACCGGTGGGAGGAATTCTCGGTCTGGGCCGATATGGGCAAGGCATGCCATGACGAATTGCTGACCCTCATCGACCGCGACACGGAAGCCTTCAACGACATCATGGCCGCGTTCGGTATGCCGAAGGGGACCGACGCCGAGAAGGTCGCGAGGTCAGAAGCGATTCAGGCAGCAACCCGCCAGGCCATCGAGATACCTCTGCGCGTCATGGAGGTGAGCCTTGCATCGATGGGTGCCATCGCAGCGATGGCCGAGATCGGGAACCCGGCCTCTGCATCGGATGCCGGTGTCGGTGCGTTGTGCGCTCGCTCCGCGGTGATGGGTGCCTACCTCAATGTGCGCATCAACGTCCCGAGTTTGACCGACACGGATGCAGCCTCCGTCTACCTCGAACGCGGCCTCACGATGCAGGAGAAGGCGATAGCCATGGAAGCCACCATCCTGGCGCTGGTCGACACACGCCTCTGATGTGTGAAGCGGCCGGATACTGCACTGCGATTCGTCGATCAGTCGAATCCCTGAACTGCTGAATCGGCTGCTATCTCTCGGTGAGTGCTGTGGCCAGCGCGTCGAACATGTTGCCGGCTATGGGCGGCTGATGCCCGATATTGATCACACTTCTGTCTCGGGAATGTGAGAGGGCGGGCGGGTTCTAGTTCCACACGAACTTGTAGTTCTCGTGCCACGTCGCGACGAGCTCAGCATCTCCGGTGGCGGTGATCGGCGGGTTGCCGCGGTTCCACACGGCCAAATAGAGATCGGATGCCGAGCCGGTGAGAGTGAGATCAGCGGGTCCGTCGCCGCGGTCGGTGCTGATCTTCTCTGGTCCCATTGTGACGTGCCAGCTGTTGTTGGTGTCGGTGGTGCGGACAACCATTGTTTTGGCGTCATCGGTCGGAATACCCCAGCGAGGCGCAAACAGCATGAGGATTTCGTCGATTCCGTCCACAGCAAAGTCTGGGGCGTATTCTGCTGAGTCGTTGGCCGAACTGTCGGCATCGAATCGGTGGATCGCTGTCTCGTGGGCTTGGCGTCGAGCCCACATAGCCTGGGGCGTCGGAGCTGGCAGGAACGTGAGGCACTCGAGATCGGGTGGTGCGTCGGTGAGTTCTCTGACCAGGTTTGCGTTCGTTTCGAGGTACCAATCGACCAGCTCGTCATCATCCGGCCAGAACACTGCAAGGTCCGGCCAGTACTCCGCGAGTTCTGTGGGGCCGTGGTCTCTCCACTCCGTTGCGCGGTTCGCCACGTGGGCTGCTGCCCACAGGTGGACACTGCTCAGATGCCGTACTAGCTCCCGCACGTCCCAGTCAGGACAGCACGAGACGTCTGCGTCGAGTCCCGCACCATTGGCGGCTTCAGCGAAGAGCTTGCCTTCGTGTGCTATCGCAGTGATGAGTCGGGAGATCTCCATGGCGGCCTCCTATTGCGTTTCCGCGGTTGGTACCGGGCGCTTCGCTCCGGTCGGAACATCACCATACACTGCATTTTGCAGTAGACACGTGGTGCGTCCAGATCCTCACCTGTGGTTGGTGATCATGCAGCACTGTGGCTCATGGAAGTACGATCGCTTCGGCTTGGTGGGTGGCCACTATGGCGTCAACTCCGGTTCGACGCGCTTGCGGACTCGCCGGACTCGTTCCGGGCCACGCTTGAAGA
>JBDLIR010000300.1:0-3367 GCA_039714815.1 Actinomycetota bacterium
ACACATGCGGGTTCATCGACTCGGCCAGGCGCGAATCCATCGACACGATCCTGGGTCTTGCCGAATCGAAACGTGACGGGGCGAAGCTCGTCGTCATGGGGTGTATGGCCCAACGTTATGAGCAGGAACTGATCGAGGCGCTCCCCGAGGCTGATGCGGTGATCGGGCTATCCAGATACAGCGAACTCGTCGATGAGGTGGACGATCTCACGGGTTGGCATCCGATCCAGATTTCGGGAGTCAAACGCTCGCACATGGACATCCTCGAGGGAGTACGTCGCCCGACGCCGTCGATGCCGTACGCCTATGTGAAGGTCGCCGAGGGTTGCAACAAGACATGTGCGTTCTGTGCGATCCCCCTCATCAGGGGAAAACAGCGCTCACGGGCGGGTGACGGGATCGTGGCCGAGGTCGAAGGACTCGTCGCGAGCGGCGTTCAGGAGGTCGTCCTCGTTGCCCAGGATCTCGCTGCGTACGGCCGGGACAACGACGCCGGGAGCATCGAACGTCTCGTGGATCGAGCCGCCTCCGTGGATGGTCTTGCGCGGCTCCGCCTCTATTACTTGTACCCCAAGGAGATCCGACAGGGGCTCATCGACGTCATGGCGGGACATCGCACGATCGCCAACTACTTCGACCTGTCGCTCCAGCATTCGTCTCCGCGGCTCTTGCGGGCGATGCGAAGACCCGGCAGCGGTGAGGGCCACAGCGCCCTCATCGACCGGATCCGGCTCGCTGCGCCAGACGCCGCGATGCGATCGAGTTTCATCGTTGGATTCCCCGGCGAGACCGAGGCCGACGTCGAGGATCTTGCTGAGTTCCTGCGCTACGCGCGTCTCGATTGGGCCGGCTTCTTCCCGTATTCCCAAGAAGACGGGACTGCCGCCGCGCAGATGGACGGACAGGTACCCGCCGACACGATCGGCGAACGACTCCGCTACATCCAGAACATCCAGGACGAGATCACCGTCGAGAAGAACGTTGCAACCGTCGGCTCCACGGTGCGGGTTCTGGTTGACCAGGTCGAAGATGGACAGGCCGTTGGGCGTTCGTACCGCGAGGCGCCGGAGATCGATGGTGTCATCCTCGTCGATGATGGAGCGCCGGGCGAGTGGGTCAATGCGACGATCGTCGGTGTGTACGGAACCGACACGACGGCCACCGTGGTGACCATGTGAACGTCGAGACTCTCGCCATCGGAACGGAACTGCTGCTCGGGCAGATCGTGAACACGAACGCCTCTGACATCGCTGCAAGGCTTGCAGAGTCCGGCCTGACCCACGTCCGCCAGACCGTCGTTGGAGACAACGCACAGCGGATGGAATCGGCGATCGCAGAAGCGGTTTCACGTTCGGATGCGTTGATCATCACCGGCGGTATCGGACCAACGGCTGACGACATCACGAGAGAAGCGGTCGCGGCAGTGGGCGGCGTTCCCTTGCTCTTCGATGAGCGGTACGCCAACGACATGCGCGAGCGATGGGAGCGCCGGGGGAGAGAGTTCCCGGAGTCGAACCTCCGGCAGGCGTACCGACCCGAGGGTGCGGACGCGCTCGAGAACCCGAAGGGGAGCGCTCCCGGGTTCAAGGTTGAAGTGGATGGCTGCTGGGTCTTTGCTTTGCCGGGCGTGCCCGTAGAGATGCGGTCGATGCTCGACGAGCACGTTATGCCGTTTCTGCGTTCCCGTGGGAGCAAGGACTCGGCGGTGGTCGTGTCACGTGTCCTCCGCAGTTGGGGGATGTCAGAAGCGGGAGTTGGCGAACTGCTCGACGATCTGTTCCACGCATCGCGGAACCCGACGGTCGCGTATCTCGCGTCGGCAGGCGTCATCAACATCCGTCTCACAGCACGTGCGGCGACCGACGACGAGGCGAGAGCTCTCATCGAACCGCTCGAAGCTGTCGTGCGCCGGCGACTCGGAGATCACATCTTCGGAGCCGATGGAGAGACGATCGAACAGATCGTTCATGCGACGCTGCTCGAACGTGGATGGACGATCGCCACCGCTGAGTCCGCAACAGCAGGGCTCGTCGCGTCACGGTTGACGAGTGTCCCTGGTTCGAGCGCGACGTTTCGGGGCTCGGTTGGCGCTTATGCAGCCGATATCAAGACGTCATTGCTTGGCGTACCCGAATCCCTGCTGCGTACCAAGGGGATCGTGTCGCAAGACACGGCTTTGGCGATGGCCCGTGGTGCCAGATCGTTGCTAGGCGCTGACGTTGCGGTCGCTGTGACAGGGTCTGCCGGCCCGGAGGCGCTCGAGGTCGAGGCAGGGACGATGTGCGTCGCCGTGGTCACACCCCTGGGCGAACGATCGCGCACCTTCAAGATGCCTGGCGACCGCGAGCGGGTGCGGACGTACACGGCAACGGCGGCCCTCCACCAGATCCGCCTCGCCCTTGCGGATCGATGAGTGGCCACACGTTCCTCGCTGTCGACCTGAGCGACACCGAACGGCACGCCCTTTCAGCGGCGTTGGCCGAGGCGAGTCCCGGCACCCAACTGCCAGGCAAGCGTCCTCCACCACGAAACTGGCACATCACACTCCGGTTCATCGGGGAGTGCAGCGATGTCGATGCCGATCGGATCATCTACGAAGTGTCGCGAGATCTCGTGGCCACGCCCGGGAGGGTGTTTGTAACGGGTCTCGGTGCGTTTCCGCGGGCTTCGAGGGCCAGCGTGCTCTACGCCGCCATTGACGATCGCGACGGACTGCTCGACCACCTCTCGGGTGTGTGCGAGGCTGCGGTGAGGAACATCGGATTCGCACCCGAAGAGCGCCCGTTCGTGCCGCATCTCACCCTCTCGCGCCTTCGCCCGCCGAACGATGTGCGACGCCTGATCGACGCCTTCGCCCCGTTCCGCGCCCCTGTCGATGTCACGGCGATCACCCTGTTCCGTACGCACCCGAGCGATGGCGGCATCCGATACGACCCCATCGACACGGTTGCTCTTCCATCCTTCTAGGGTCGATCAGGCCAACGTTTCGGCTCATGTGATGCCAGAATCGGGGAAGACCGACGGGTGGGGACGGTCTACAATCTGGGGATGATCAGCGAGAGATCTACTGTGACGCTTCGGGTGGTGGATGATGACAACGTGCAGTCGATCATCGACCTGTCGGTCACGGATGCCCAGCAGGACTTCGTCGCCCCGAATGTGAAGTCACTAGCGCAGGCGTTTGCGACGACGAACGTGTGGGTGAGAGCGGTCTACGCGGATGAGACGCCGGTCGGATTTGCGATGCTGTCTGATGACGAAGACAAGCAGCGGTATTACCTCTGGCGATTCATGATCGATGAGCGATATCAGAACATGGGTTTTGGAGGCGAGGCGATGCGGCTAATCCATGAGTACGTCCGCACTC
>JBDLIR010000301.1:0-3352 GCA_039714815.1 Actinomycetota bacterium
AGATCCTGGCTTCACCGTCAGGATCCTCGGGCATCGTGACGATCCTGATCCGAGCGTTGCGTTGGATATCGGGGTACGCCTGGGACGCCACGATGATCTCGAGCAGGTCCCGTGCCGTTGAGTAGTGTTCGGTATCGTCGAGTCCGTTCGGATTGACGAAGTGGGTGTTCTCGAGTCCCAGTTCTGCCGCCTTGGAATTCATCATGACCACGAACCTCGATATCGATTCGCCGCCGACGTGATAGCCGAGCGTCAGGGCAGCATCGTTGCCTGAACGCACCAGCGTCGCGATGAGGAGGTCTCGGATCGTCCACTCCTCACCCGCTGTGAGTCCCGCCGTCGAGCCCCGTATCGTGGTCACGAACTCGGGAATCGTGACCACCGTGTCGAGGTCGGCGTTGTCGATCACGACCATTGCTGTGAGGACCTTCGTGACCGATGCCATCGAGGCCGGTTCGTCAGCGTTCCATGATGCGAGCACGACGTCGCTGTCAGCGTCATAGACGATCCAGCGGTCGGCCGTGAGGTCCGGAATCGGGAGCGCGTCGTCGTTGGCTATCGGCGCTGTTGGGGCCGATAGACCGATGAGTGATGCGGCGAGCGCGATGGAGGTGACAAGTGTTGAAATCATCAGTGTTCGAGTAGTTTCCGAAGCCTACTGCGAACGAACGTTTCCTGAACCAAAGCAGAGGCCTGGGCGGTGTCGGCGAGGATCTCGGCTGAGCGTCTCTGATTGTCAGGATTGCGGTGACGCAGAAGAGGGGCGACCAGCTGGCCGAGGAGATCGGTCTGTTTCTCTGCTGAGAGACGCAGGCCGCGCAGGTGTCGGGGTTCCAGTCCTCTGGTGAGCAACCGGTGTATCGCACGGGCGATCTGGAGGTCTGCGTCGGTGAACATCAGCCTGCCGTCGGGCAGTTCGACCGGAGTGATGAGGCCTTCTCGTATGACAGCGGCCAGATCGTCCCTGCTGAGGCCGGAGGATCGTGAGATCTCCGTTTCGGACAACGACACGCCAGACGATGCGAAGTACGCCTCCGGGGGTGGTCCGTGATCTGGAGCCACCGGGGATGCTTCGCCCTTCTCCCATGCCGTGAGCTTGGACTTGATCACCTTGAGGGGGAGGAAGTGATCCCGCTGTTCGGTCAGGACGTACTGTATCCGCTCGATGTCCTCGTTGGTGAACATCCGATACCCTGACGATGAGCGATCAGGGTGGATCAGACCTTTCGACTCGAGGAACCGGATCTTCGACACCGAGACGTCCGGATACTCGGGACGGAGCAAGTTGATGACCTCACCGATCGTATGCGTCTTCTTCCGTGCGCTCGAAACAGCGCGCAGTTCAGCCATGACCCTTGCTCACTCGCAACCGGAACTTCCCGATCATCAACAGATCGTCGACCGAGAGCGTTCCCGCGGCATGGCGCACACCGTTGATGTACGTGCCGTTGGTCGATGCGAGGTCGGTGATGGTGAGCTTGTCGTCGGTCACCCTCAAACGGGCGTGTTCACGCGACACGGTGACATCAGGCAGGTACACGCTGCTCGCGGCGCCTCTACCGGCGATCGAATCTCCCTTGGCGAGAACGTACGTCAGGCCGGCCTGAGGCCCTCCTTCGATCGTCAACGCCCATGCAAAGGCGCCCTCGACGCGGGTCGCACCCGTGTCAGACGAGGTGGATTCTGAGCCGGGTTCCCACGACAGGGTCGGCTCTTCGTCGATCTCAACATCATCAGGCAGCGGTCGGTCGGGGTTCGTCATGAGCCAAGCTTACCGCGAAACCCTCGATGAATGGTTGAACCTTTTCGGACTACCCGGCGATTTTGCGATAGGCATCGGCGTCCATGAGAGCGTCGAGCTCTGAAAGGTCTGTCGCTTCGATCACGGCGAACCACCCTGCTCCGAAAGGATCCGAGTTGACGAGTTCAGGGCTGTCTTCGAGTGCAGCGTTGACCGCGACCACCGTTCCCGACACCGGTGCGTACACATCCGAGACCGACTTCGTCGACTCGACCTCTGCAATCGGCTCTCCGGCGCTCACCTGGCTGCCGACCTCCGGGACCTCCACAAAGACGATGTCTCCGAGGGCGTCCTGGGCGTAGTCTGAGATTCCCATGGTCACCATTGAGCCGTCAGCGCGGGTCCACTCGTGGTTCTCTGCGTATTTCAGATCTGCGGGATATTCCATTCGTCCTCCTCGGCGTGTGGCTACATGCTACCGCGCGTGGGCGATCGCCTTTTTCATGTCAGACAGATACTCGACGGCGACCCAGTAATACATGATCAGTCCGGGAATCCCTGTGATCCACGCGGCGATGACCACGATGTCGACATCGAACCCGACCCCGATGTAGAAGAACGCGATCGACACGTAGAGCAGGAGCGTCGCAGCCTTGCCGAGCCAGCGCACATCGAGTTTCGACACGCCCTTGGACCATCCGTACATCGCGCCGATCCCGATGAGGATCTCCCTGATGATCAAAGCGATGGCGAATGGAGCAGGCAGCACGCTCGAGATCAGGCCGGCGATCACCGCCACGATCACCGCCAGGCGGTCTGCGAGAGGGTCGAGGAACTTTCCGACCTCCGTGACCTGGCCGAGTCTGCGAGCGAGATAGCCATCGATCCAGTCGGTAGAGCCGATCACCGCAAGCAGGACACCCGCCCATCCGTATTCAGCGATGGCGACCAGCCATATGAACACCGGAATGAGCGCAAGTCGAACGAGCGAGATGACGTTCGGGACATTCCAGAGTTCCGCGATCACGGAACCTTGACCACCCTGAACTTCACACGGCTGAGTTCGGTGTCGTTCATGCTCACGACGAATGCGTATCCCTTCGCCTCAGGGAACGTGACGTTGTGGAATGGGGACACGATGGGCACGATGCTCGGAGATCCCGGAGGGAGGTTCGGCGGTGCCCCGACCCGCAGTTTCCCCTTCGCCACAACACCGATCTCGGCGCCGTCCTCATCGACCAGTTGGACAACGAGTTCGAGATCCTGCTGCCGCTCGTCGGGCCCGACCTCGGCGATCATTGCCAGGGACACGCTTCGGTGCGTTGCGGGCAACTGTCGCACGGAGATCGTGTCGAACCCGCCTCCGAGCACGAACAACTTCCCGCTCTGGACCTGTGCAGCATCGGCAAGCATCGCTGATGTGAGTTTCATCCGACCTCGTTTCTGATTGATGACAGGGCCACGGGCACACGACACCGTTGCTCACGATAGCCGGAATCAGATGCCAGAGATCAGATGCCAGACACCAGACACCAGACACCAGATGCCAGATGCCAGATGCCAGATGCCAGACACCAGATGCCAGATGCCAGATGTCAGACACCAGATGTC
>JBDLIR010000302.1:0-3349 GCA_039714815.1 Actinomycetota bacterium
TCGCTTCTGTGCTCTCTTCTCCTGACGGCTGACGGCTGACGGCTGTCAGCTGATCACGCTTCGTAGAGTTCTGCGCGTCTCCAGTGGAGGTAGGAGTCGATCAACCCGTCGATGTCACCGTCGAGCACACCTGAGATGTTGCCGACCTCGTAGTCCGTCCGAAGATCCTTGACCATCTGATACGGCTGGAGGACGTAGCTTCGGATCTGCCTTCCCCAGCCGGCCTCCGTCTGGTCACCTCGGATAGCTGCCACCTCTGCCATCTGTTCCTGGCGGGCGAGTTCTGCGAGGCGTGCAGCGAGCAATTGCATCGCACGAACCTTGTTCTGCATCTGTGACCGTTCCGCCTGGCACGACACGACAGTTCCTGTCGGCAGGTGGGTGATCCTGACCGCTGAGTCCGTCTTGTTGATGTGCTGGCCACCCGCTCCCGACGCCCGATACGTGTCGATGCGAAGGTCCTCGGTCTCTATCTCGACCTCTTCGACATCGACCTCGGGAATGACATCGACGCCAGCGAAGGCAGTGTGTCTCCGAGCGTTGGAATCGAACGGACTGATCCTCACGAGTCTGTGCGTGCCACGCTCGGATTCGAATGTCCCGTATGCGTTGTCACCGCTGATCGTGATCGTCACCGACTTGATCCCGGCTTCTTCCCCCTCTTGATATTCGTCCACGTTGAAGGTCATCGAGGATCGCTCCAGATACCTCGTGTACATCCTCAAGAGCATCTCGGCCCAATCCTGGGCATCGACGCCACCGGCGCCCGCAGCGATAGAGAGGATCGCCGGGCGATCGTCGTACTCCCCGAAGAACAACGACTCACGTTCGAGTTTTGCGAGATCGGCGGTTATCCCGGTCAGTTCGGATTCGACCTCGTCGATCGAATCCGTGTCTCCCTCGTCGATCGCCATCTCCAACAGCGTGTCGACGTCCTCGATACCGAGACCGATATCAGCGACGTGCTTGATGGTCGCCTCGTAGCGAGAGAGCCTGCTCGTGATCTCACGCGCACGGTCCGGGTTGTCCCACAGCCCCGGCTCGGACGCCTGTTTCGCGAGTTCGACGATCTCGGCTTCCTTGCCCTCGACATCGAGGAACCGCACCGCATCACCGTGCCTGGTCTTTAGATCAGTGACGATCGCTCTGAGTTCTACTGGTTCCATGTCGAGGGAGGGTAGCGAACATCGATAGCGACACCGATACGCCCAACGGGCGATCAGGCAGACAGCGGTTCAGCCCCTGGTGCACCGTGGCATCGCTTGTACTTCTTGCCGGATCCACACGGACATGCCGCGTTTCGGCCGATCTTGTCGACGGACCGTTCCGCCGGCCGGGTTGTCGAACTATCACCCTTGGCGCTCAATGTCGAGATGAGCGCCGGCTTCGGTGCGGCTTGCTGTTGGACGACTTCCGCGTGGAACATGTAGCGGATCGAATCTGCCTTCGTCGTGTGGACGAGGTCCTGGAAATACTCGTAGCCCTCCCGCTGGTACTCGACCAGCGGGTCACGCTGACCCATGGCACGCAGGCCGATACCGGATCTGAGATAGTCCATCTCTGCAAGATGCTCACGCCACTTGTTGTCGATGACCGACAGGACGACCCGTCGTTCCAGGGCCCTCATGACAGTGGGCGTCAGCTGCTCCTCTCGCTGTGCATACGCCTCGGTGGCCTCGTCGGAGAAGATCTCGATCAACTCGTTCGGTGTCACGTCTTTGGGATCATCGAAGGATCCCTCCGAGATCTTCGTGGGATAGATCTCCGCCATCGGGGCGATGACGTCGGAAGCATCCCAATCGTCTCCGGAATTCGCAACGTCGTCTACGACGTCCTCGACGACTTCCCCGCGCCACTCCAACAGCAGTGACTCGGTGTCGTCACCCTGGAGGATCTGGTTCCGCCACCGATACACGATCGTGCGTTGCGTGTTCATCACTTCGTCGTACTTGAGCACGTTCTTGCGGATCTCGAAGTTCTGATCCTCCACCTGGCTCTGAGCGCGCTCGATGGACTTGCTCACCATCTTCGCTTCGATCGGCACGTCTGGTGGGATTCGGAGCCTCGACATGATCGATGCAACTCGTTCGTTTGCGAACCGGCGCATCAGGTCGTCTTCCAAGGAGAGATAGAACCGGCTCTCCCCCGGGTCCCCCTGACGGCCGGAGCGTCCGCGGAGCTGGTTGTCGATGCGTCTGGACTCGTGACGCTCGGTGCCGAGCACGTAGAGGCCGCCGGCGTCGAGCACCTTCACGCGGTCCTTCGCAGTCTGTTCCGTGAATCGAGCAAGCGCCTCTTCGTACTGTTGGATGTACTCGGGGTCGTCTGGCGTGAGCTCGCTTCTGGCCATGACAGCTTTGGCCATCTCCTCGGCGTTGCCTCCGAGGGCGATGTCGACGCCTCGCCCTGCCATGTTCGTCGCCACGGTTATGGCACCGGGCATCCCGGCCTGTGCGATGATGTGCGCCTCACGCTCATGCTGTTTTGCGTTGAGGACTTCGAACTTTATGCCACGGCGCTTGAGCGTCGATGCGAGTCTCTCAGACTTTTCGATGGATACCGTTCCGACGAGCACCGGTTGGCCCCGCTCGTGGCGCTCGCCGATGTCGTCGGCGAGTGCCGCGAACTTGTTGTCCTCATCGACGTACACCAGGTCGGCCTGATCGACCCTCGCTATCGGCCGGTTCGTTGGGATGACGACGACTTCGAGACCGTAGATCTCGACGAACTCGCCTTCCTCGGTAACGGCTGTACCGGTCATTCCTGCGAGCTTGTCGTACATGCGGAAGTAGTTCTGAAGCGTGATCGTGGCGAGGGTCTGATTCTCCTCCTTGATCGCGACGCCTTCTTTGGCCTCGATGGCCTGATGGAGCCCCTCTGAGTATCTCCGGCCCTCGAGCACGCGGCCGGTGAACTCGTCGACGATCATCACCTGGCCATTGCGAACGAGGTAGTCCACATCCTTCTGATACAGGGTCTTGGCTTTGAGCGCCACGTCGAGGTGGTGGATGAAGTCGACGTTGGAGTGGTCGTAGAGGTTCTGGACGCTGAGCATCTCTTCGACCCTGGTGACACCGTCCTCTGTCGTGTACACCTGGCGTTTCTTCTCGTCGACCTCGTAGTGATCTTGTATGCGTAGCCGGTCTGCGATCCGTGCGAAGTCCGTGTACCACTTCCCGGTCTCGCCAACTCGCCCGGAGATGATCAACGGTGTTCGAGCCTCGTCGATGAGGATGGAGTCGACCTCGTCAACGATGGCATACGCATGCCCCCGCTGGACCGTGTGCTCAGGGTACATCGTCATGTTGTCGCTCAGGTAGTCGAACCCGAACGCGTTGTTGGTGCCGTA